>NC_009952.1:377500-615000 GCF_000018145.1 Dinoroseobacter shibae DFL 12 = DSM 16493 | reverse complement strand
TTTCACATCCGGTCACAGATTTGTGTGTGGCGACAAGATCGAGATGCGGCTTAGGCGGCCGCGTCTTTTCGTCAAGCCGATCGGCGGAAAGCCCCCGTCGAAAACGCACCTAGATAGCCGGTTCGGAACGACAAGCCTGCCATGGGGGTGGGTTTGCTTTCTTGGAGAAACAGACATGATCCGCAGAACTTTCCTCGCGGCCTCCGCCGCTATGATGATGGCCGGCTCGGCATTCGCGATGAGCGATGATGACAACGCCAAAGACATCGTCGACATCGCGATCGAGGCTGGCAGCTTCGGCACGCTCGTTGCAGCCGTTCAGGCCGCAGGTCTCGTCGACACGCTGAAGTCCGAAGGCCCGTTCACGGTGTTCGCGCCGACCGACGACGCCTTCGCAGCCCTGCCCGAAGGCACGGTCGAAGACCTGCTGAAGCCCGAGAACAAGGACCAGCTGGTCGCGATCCTGACCTACCACGTCATCCCCGCCAAGGTCATGTCGGGCGATCTGTCCAATGACATGTCCGCAGCAACCGTGCAGGGCGGCGACGTCAAGATCATGACCGAAGGCGGCGTGACCGTGAACGGCGCGAATGTCGTGACCGCCGACATCGAGGCGTCCAACGGCGTCATCCACGTTATCGACGCGGTGATCCTGCCCTCTATGTAATGGGTGAGACACTGGGGCGGCCCGCGAGGGCCGTCCCGCCCTGACCCACAAGACCAAGAAAAGTGAGACTACAATGAACCGTCGCTTCGCACTCAAAACCGCCGCCGCCTTCGGGCTGGTCGGCCTCGTCGCTGCCTGTGATCCCATGGCCGGTGGCAATGACATCGTCGACATCGCGTCCTCGAACGCCGATTTCTCGACCCTCGTGGCCGCCGTGAGTGCCGCGGGCCTCGTCGACACGCTCAAGGGCGACGGACCTTTCACGGTCTTCGCCCCCACGAACGACGCATTCGCTGCGCTGCCCGCGGGCACCGTCGAGAGCCTGCTCGAGCCCGAGAACCGTGACCAGCTGGTCGCCATCCTGACCTACCACGTCATTCCCGGCGCGGTGACCTCGGATCAGCTCGCAGGGGCCACGCTCGACGTCGCGACCGTGCAGGGCGGCACCGTCAAGGTGGACGGCACCGATGGCGTCATGGTCAACGATGCCACCGTGACCACGGCGGACATCACCGCCTCCAACGGCGTGATCCACGTGATCGACAAGGTTCTGCTGCCCTGATCCTCTAGGGCACCATAGTCCCGGCGGCGCATCAAACCGCGCCGCAGACCCCTCCTCCACACCCGTGGAGGAGGGGTTTTCGTATTCCCGCGCCCTTGCCTGTCGAAACCGCTTGCCGCAGGTTCGGCGCAATACACACCCAACATCCAGGACTTCGAGATGACATCCAAAACCGCTGTGGTGACCGGCGCGGCGCGCGGCATCGGCCTCGCAACCACGAAACTCTTGCTGGAACGTGGCTGGAAGGTCGCCATGATCGACCGGGATGGCCCCGCGCTGGCGGAAGCCTTGCAAGGTCTGGACGGGGTCCATGGCATCGATTGCGACGTGTCGGACCCGGAGGCGGTGGAGGGGATGATCGCGGAAACCCTGCGAGAGTTCGGCCAGATCGACGCCCTTGTGAACAACGCCGGGGTCGCGGATTTCGGCCCGATCGAAGAGACCAGCTTCGCACGCTGGAAAACGGTGATGGAGACCAACCTCGACGGTCCGTTTCTCTGTGTCCAGGCCGCCACCCCTGCCCTGAAGGCCACGAAAGGCGCGGTCGTGAACATCGCCTCGATCTCGGGGCTGCGGGCCTCCACCCTGCGCGTCGCCTATGGCACGTCGAAGGCCGCCGTGATCCAGTTGACCCTGCAACAGGCCGTGGAACTGGGCGAGCACGGCATCCGCGCCAATTGCGTCTGCCCCGGCCCGGTGCGCACCAAGCTGGCGATGGCGGTCCACTCGCAAGAGATCATCGACGCCTATCACGACGCCATCCCCCTGAACCGCTACGGCTCCGAGCAGGAGATCGCAGAGGCGATCCTCTTCCTGTGCTCCGAGAGGGCCAGCTTCATCACCGGACAGGTCCTTGCGGCCGATGGCGGGTTCGAGGCGACGGGAATCGGCCTCCCGGCACTGCGGGGCTAGCGCGCACGACAGTCCGGGGGCGCGCCCGACCCCGAACACTCCCTTGCATGTCCCGACGCGACCAGGGCCATGGCGAGATCTTCGCCATCCGCGCGACATGCCCCTGTCGTGAAGCCCCCGATCGCCGCCCCCTCCATCCGGCAGGTCACCAGCTTGTCGGCAACGAGCCTGCGGAGCATCTCGGCTGCGGCCGCGCCCTGCTCACTCTGCGCGGGGGGGACGGCAATGCCTTCGAGGCGCACCGCGGTTCCGGACATCACAATGGTCCTGGCATCGGCCACGTAAACATCGCCGCGGGGGGCGGCCAGCAACAACACGAAAGCAACCAGTGGGGTCATGCAACGTCTCCTCGGATCTGCGCCCTGCCTGTGCAGGCTGCACGATCTTCGTCAGCAAAACGTTACGACCGCGCGGGGTCCGGAAAAACCCGACCGCCGACAGGGCGAAGGACCGTCACCAACCCACGTGGGACACGACCCTGCGGGAGCAACGAAAAAGGGCGCGCCGAAGCGCGCCCCGGCATGCGCGGCAAACCCGTGTCAGTTCAGCTGGGCGGCGTTGCAGGCCCGCGCGGCCTCGATCGCCTTCTTGGTGCCCGCGAGGTTCACCACGAAGGCGAAATCGGTCTCCGGCAGCACCATCATCGAATATTGCTGCTGCACGTCTTCGACGAATTGCGGATCGTCGGAAATGATGTACCCGCCGGTGTAGCCATCGCGCAGCCCCCCGGTGATCCGCCGAGCCGAGCCCATGTAGACGTTCTCGCCGATCAGCACCGCGACCGGTTCGTCGCCTTCATCGAGACCGATATCCCGCTTCGTGAACACCCCGAGATAGCCAAAGCCGCGATCCGCCGTGAGCCCCATCTGGACCACGGTTTCCTCTGCATCGACCTTCTCGATCATGCAGGTCTTGCGCGCGTCGTTCACGAAGATGTTCCAGCCCTCGACGCTTCCGTAAGGGGTGAAGGTGGTGCCCGGCGCGGGCAGCACATCGGTGTCGGCGCTGGCGAAACCCGTCAGCGCGGCGAAGGTCGCGGCGAGGGTGAGTGTGGTGACTTTCATGCGGTCCTCCATGGTGTGGATAGCTTTCCCTGACCGCATAGAGACGCGTGCATGTGCCGATTGCAACGCGAAAGGGCCCCGCGCGCACGGGGCCCTTCGGTGGGCTGGCCTCAGTGGACGACGGCGTCCTGCGGCGGAACCCTGCGGGAGGTCGACACCCTGTCGCCGACCAGCAGCCCGTCCGGCCCGGCGCTGACCGGAATGGTCTCGCCGTCGGTCACGTCCCCGGCCAGGATCATCTCGGCCAACTGGTCCTGCAGCGCCCGCTGGATCACGCGCTTGAGGGGCCGGGCCCCGAACACAGGGTCATAGCCTTCATCCGCAAGCCAGCTGCGCGCCGCATCGTCCAGCGCCAGGGTCAGCTTGCGCGCATCCAGGCGCTTCTGCAGCCGGGCGAGCTGGATATCCACAATCGCGTCCATGTCGTCCCGCACCAGGCGGTCGAAGATGATCGTCTCGTCCAGCCGGTTCAGGAACTCGGGCCGGAAATGGGCGCGCACCGCGTCCATCACGTCCCGCTTGGCCGCACTGGCGTCCGCGCCATCGGGCAATTGGCTGAGCGCCTGCGCCCCGAGGTTCGAGGTCAGCACGATCAGCGTCTGCTTGAAGTCCACCGTGCGCCCCTGCCCGTCGGTCAGCACACCGTCGTCGAGCACCTGCAGGAGCACGTTGAACACGTCCGGGTGGGCCTTCTCGACCTCATCGAACAGCACGACCTGGTAGGGCCGGCGCCGCACCGCTTCGGTCAGCACCCCGCCCTCGTCATACCCGACATACCCCGGAGGGGCCCCGATCAGACGCGCGACCGCGTGTTTCTCCATGAATTCGGACATGTCGATCCGCACCATGGCGCTGTCGTCGTCGAACAGGAACTCGGCGACGGCCTTGGTCAGCTCGGTCTTGCCGACCCCGGTCGGCCCGAGAAAGAGGAACGAGCCCAAGGGCCGGTTCTCGTCGTTCAGCCCCGCGCGCGCCCGGCGCACCGCATTGGCCACGGCATTCACGGCGGTCTTCTGCCCGATCACCCGGCGCCCGATCTCCTCTTCCATGCGCAAGAGCTTCTCGCGCTCCCCCTCCAGCATCTTGGAGGTCGGAATACCGGTCCAGCGTTCGACAACGCTCGCGATCTGCTCGGGACGCACGGCCTCTTCGACCATCACGTCGCCCTCGCCGCTCTCGGCTTCGGCCAGCTGCTTCTCCAGCCCCGGAATGACGCCATAGGACAACTCCCCCGCGCGGGCGAGGTTGCCCTCCCGCTTGGCGATCTCCAACTCGGCGCGCGCCTTGTCGAGATGTTCCTTCAGGTCGCGAGCCGAGGCCAACTTGTCGCGCTCGGACTGCCACTGGGCGGTCATCTCGGCGCTGCGCTGCTGCAGGTCCGACAGGTCCTTTTCAAGGCTGGCCAGCCGCTCGCGCGAGGCCGCGTCATCCTCCAGGCGCAAGGCCTCCGCCTCGATCTGCTTTTGCAGGATCTCGCGGTCGAGCGCGTCGAGCTCCTCGGGCTTGCTGTCCACCTCCATGCGCAACCGGCTCGCGGCCTCGTCCACGAGGTCGATCGCCTTGTCCGGCAGGAACCGGTCGGTGATATAACGATGGCTCAGCGTCGCCGCCGCCACCAGGGCCGAGTCCGAGATCCGCACACCGTGGTGCAACTCGTATTTCTCCTTGATGCCGCGCAGGATCGACACGGTATCCTCGACCGTGGGCTCCTGCACCATGACCGGCTGGAACCGGCGGGCAAGCGCCGCGTCCTTTTCCACGTATTTGCGATACTCGTCGAGCGTCGTCGCCCCCACGCAGTGCAACTCGCCCCGCGCCAGCGCCGGTTTCAGCAGGTTGGAGGCGTCCATCGCCCCATCCGCCTTGCCCGCGCCCACGAGCGTGTGCATCTCGTCGATGAACAGGATGATCTCGCCCGCCGCCGCCGTCACTTCGGACAGGACGGATTTCAACCGCTCCTCGAACTCGCCACGGTATTTCGCGCCCGCGATGAGCGAGCCCATGTCCAGCGCCATCAGCTTCTTGTTGCGCAGGGACTCCGGCACATCGCCATTGATGATCCGCAGGGCGAGGCCCTCGGCGATGGCGGTCTTGCCGACGCCCGGCTCGCCGATCAGGACAGGGTTGTTCTTGGTCCGGCGGCTGAGGACCTGCATCGCGCGCCGAATTTCCTCGTCGCGCCCGATGATCGGATCGATCTTGCCGTCCGCGGCGGCCTCGGTCAGGTCGCGCGCGAATTTCTTGAGCGCGTCATACCCCGATTCCGCCGACGCGGTGTCGGCCGTGCGCCCCTTGCGGATATCGTTGATCGCGCCATTCAGCGCCTGCGCCGAGACGCCGCCCGCTTCCAGGGCGGTCTTGGCACCGGACTTGGTCACGGCAAGCGCGGTCAGGATGCGTTCGACGGGCACGAAACTGTCCCCGGCCTTGGTCGCGAGCTTTTCGGCCTCGTCCAGAACCTTCGCGGTCTGTTGATCGAGATAGGTCTGGGCGCCGTCGCCGGACACCTTGGGCAGCTTGTCGAGGGCCGCGGCAAGCGCCTCGCGCACGCGGGCCGCGTCGCCGCCCGCACGGGCGATCAGGTTGGCGGCCAAGCCTTCCTCGTCATCCAGAAGGGCCTTCAACAGATGCTCGGGCACCATGCGCTGGTGGTTTTCCCGCATCGCGATTGTCTGCGCAGCCTGAAGGAACCCGCGCGACCGTTCCGTGAACTTTTCCATGTTCATCGGTCTCTCCTTTATCCAAGCGCTTGTCTGCCGAGATGCCCGCCTGGCGGCACATCTCTTGCAAGCCTCAACAGGAAAGATGGGAGCCTTCTCGCCGTTGCGCAAGAGCAACAGGGCAGAATATCGACCGTCTGGATCGGGTCCGACGCGAGGCCCTGCACCGCGCCACGCCAAGGGGATTATTCGTCCGTCTCAAGCAGAACCTCGGGATCCACGATCGCGGGATCCGGCATTTCGGTCGGACCGCCCGTGGGTCGACCGAGCCAGATCAAAATCCCCACGAAGGCGACGAACCCCAGTGGAATGAGCGCGAAGAGCCACGGCCGCGCGGCCCGGCGTTTGCGCTCCTGCACCGATGTTTCCCGTCGGGCGTTATCCATCCTGGTTCTCCGGCTGCAACGCCCGGTCGATGGCCTCGAAATCCTCGTTCTCCACCGGGGGCTCCAGATCGCGCGCAGATGTGGCCGGGTCCGGTCCGGCCTCCGGCGTTTCCAGAAGCGGCGAAGTGGTGTCGGTCGCGGCGGAGTTGTCGATGAAGTCGTCGGTATCGGTCTGGTTGAACAGCCCCTCCTGCTTTTCGTCGACAACACCGTCAGGATTGGTCCCCGCACCCGACAAGCGCTGCTCCACGCCCGCGGCACCATCCTCCGGCAAGATGTCGCCGTGGTCATCGGCATGCCCCGCCGTCACCAGCAAGCAGGCCAGAATGGTTCCAAGCGTGAAAGCCTCCGCGCATCTCGTTTCGGGCGCACGGGGTGAAATTTCGGCAATTTTCTCTGAGATCATGGATATACCCTCTTCGTTTTACGATGAACGCATGGGCCGGACACTGGTTCCGCTTGCGGGTGATCCGACGCTCTGGCAGGGACGTGCCGGGACAGATGACGGAGACCTCGCATGCCGACCTCGGATGATCGATTGATCGTGGCGCTGGATGTGCCGAATGCGCTGGCCGGGCTTGACCTGGCCGCGACGCTTGGGGATGCGGTCGGTTTCTACAAGATCGGACTGGGGATGCTGACCGGCGGCGGGCTGGCCCTGGCCAACGAGCTGAAGACCGATCACGGCAAACGCATCTTCCTGGACATGAAGCTCTTCGATATCGGCGCCACGGTCGAGGCGGCGGTGCGCGGACTGGCACAGTTCGACCTCGATTTCCTGACCGTGCACGGCGATCCCCATGTGGTTCGGGCCGCCAAGGAGGGGGCGTCAGGCTCGAACATGAAGATCCTCGCGGTGACGGTGCTGACCTCGCTCGACCGGCAGGATCTCGATGCGGGCCTGATCAAGGCGGGGACGCTCCCCGACCTGGTGGCCGAGCGGGCCGGGCGCGCCTTCGCGGCGGGCGCGGACGGCGTGATCGCCTCCCCGCAGGAGGCCGCCATGATCCGCGCCCTGCCCGAAGCGACCGGGCGGCTCATCGTGACGCCCGGGGTGCGCCCCGCGGGGGCCGCCCTTGGCGATCAGAAGCGGGTCGCAACCCCGGCGCAGGCGATCTCGGACGGCGCCGATCACATCGTGGTCGGGCGCCCGATCTGGCAAGCGCCCGATCCCGCCGCGGCCGCCCGCGCCATCCGCGACGCGCTGCCCCGCTGAGGCAGCCTGCCCCGGCAAGGCTCAGTCGTCGTTGATGTCCCGGTCAAAGGTCTTGACCTGCCCCTGGCGCACGCCCAGCACCTGCCGCAGGGCAAGCCAGGCCACCAGCGACAGCACCGCGAAGGCCAGCAGCAACAGCGGCACCGACTGCGTCAGCCCGGCCTCCGGCCCCAGAACCCAGATCAGCCCGCCGGTTGCCGCCGCCCCGATGGCGAACCCGAGAAACACGTAAGCCGGCACCACGATCTCCAGCGCGGCGAGCACCAGGGCCGCGACCAGCCAGACCCAGGCCTGGGTCAGCATCAGCCGCGCCCCCGGAGCATCTTGAACGCATCCCCGAAGGCCGCAACAGCGTCGGCCGGAACGAGAATCGTCTGGCTGCCCGCGCTGCCGCCCACGGTGGTCAGGGCCTCCACCTGCTTGAGGGCGACCTGGTATTGCGCCGCCTCCAGACCGTTATCCTGAATCGCCCGGGCCACTGCGCTGGTGGCATAGGCTTCGGCATCGGCCAGAACGCGACGGGCCTTTGCCTCCTGCTCCGCCGCGTAAAGCTCCGCGTCGGCCGCCAACTCCACCGCTCGTTTCTGCCCTTCGGCCTCGGTCACCGCGGCCCGGCGCGCGCGCTCCGCGTTGAGCTGCTGCAACATCGCATCCCGGGTCGCCTGGTCGAGATTGACATCGAGGATCTCGGCCCGCGTCACCTCGATCCCCCAATCGTCCACCGCATCCTCGACCAGCACCTTGATCTGCTGGATCAGCTGGCTGCGGTTGGATTGCACCTCGTCCAGTTCCATCTTGCCGATCTCCGCCCGCACGATCCCGGCCACGGTGGTCGCGATGGCCGCGTCCACGTCGCGGATCCGATAGACCGTGCGCTCCGGCTCCAGGATGCGATAGAAGACGCTGGTCTCCACCTGCACCAGCACGTTGTCGCTGGTGATCGCGTCCTGGCTCGCCGTGGGCAACTGCCGCTCCAGGATCGACACCTTGTGCGCCACCCGGTCCAGAAACGGGATGATGAAGTTGATCCCCGGGCCCAGCACCGACCGCAACCGGCCGAACCGCTCCACCACGTGTTTTTCCGACTGCGGCACGATGCGGATGCCCAGAAACAGGCTCAGCAGGATCACCCCCGCCAGCAGGACAATCACCAGGTTGTCCCCCAACAGGGTCAACAGCACGTCTTCCATGAATTCGTCTCCTTCGAACACGCTGCGCAACCGCGCCCGTTCCCCCAGCACGATAGCACTAAGGCGCCGCGGGTAAACGACACGTTAGCGACACCCGCCCCGGTCACCCAAATCCGCGATTGGCAGGCTGGTCCGCCCAAGCGCGCGTCCTAGCTTCCCGGTATCACTCAAGGAGGACACAGATGACCACCTTCACCCGCCGCCAGGCCCTCGCCGCGAGCGCGGCATTCCCCCTCGCCGCCGCCGCAGCCGGGCCCAGCCTCGCAACCCCCGAGATGAAAGGCGCCACCACGCCCACGCACAACCGCGTCCCGCTGGGCGCGTTCGAGGTGACAACCCTGCTGGCCGGATCGGCCGTGCGCGACGAGATCCAGACCATCTTCGGCATGAACGTGCCGCCCGAAGAATTCGCCGCCGTCAGCGCCGAGAACTTCATCCCCGCGGACCGCGCGCAGTTCTTCTTCACCCCCACGGTGGTGAACACCGGCAGCGAACTGGTCCTGTTCGACACCGGCCTGAACCCCGAGGGTATCACCTCGGCCCTCGGCGCCGCAGGCTACACGCCGGACCAGGTGGACGTGGTGGTGCTGACGCATATGCATGGCGACCATATCGGCGGGCTGATGTCCGGTGACGATCCGACATTCGCCAATGCCCGCTATGTCACCGGCGCGGCCGAGCACAACCACTGGTCCAGCGCCGGCAACGAGCGGTTCGACACCAACGTGGCACCGCTGAACGACCGCTTCACCTTCCTCGAGGACGGTGGCAGCCCGGCCAGCGGCATCACCGCCCTCGCGGCCTTCGGGCACACGCCGGGCCACATGACCTACCGCATCGAGAGCGAGGGTCAGGCCATCATGCTGATCGCGGATCTCGCGAACCACCCCATCTGGTCGCTGGAGCGCCCGGATTGGGAAGTGCGGTTCGACATGGACAAGGCCGCCGCCGCCGACGCCCGCCGGGCCGTTCTGGGGCAGATCGCCGACGAGCGTATCCCGATGATCGGCTACCACATGCCCTTCCCCGGCATCGGCTTCGTGGAAACCCGCGGCGACGGCTTCCGCTACGTGCCGCACAGCTACCAGCTGCTGCTCTGATCCGAAACAAAGCGCTCTGCCCGCGCGATCCGCGCGAGCAGAGCTATCCCCGGCCTCGTGAGTGGTGACACTCCACCGCGCTCACATCCCCGCACGCACGGGCTGGATCGCTGTCTCCGGGTGTCTCCGCACAGAAAATGCGAACCACGGAGGATGGAGGCCTGAAGCACCGGGTGTTCCCGCCTTGTGATCCTGAACGTAGTTAACGGCGTAAACTCGTGCCATCGCGGACTTACGTGACAAGCCCCCAACCCCGACAAACCGCCCGCCGCCAAATCCCGCCCTCGCACGGTTGCGTGACAAGGGGGGAGGTCCAACATTCGCCGCATGCGTTACGTATCTCGGCTAAGGGCCGTGTGCGCCCTTGGCGGAGGCGGTCAGGCCCTCAGATGCCGCGCTGCATCCGAGGCCGGCTTGGAGCCCAAACCACCGAATGCTGCAGGTTGTGCCGATGCCTGCAAAGCAGACAAAGCCGCCATTCAGAGAGCTTGGAGGGTATGTCCCGTGATGTATGAAAGCGATCGAAGCATAGTTTGAGTGGCCTGCAAGGAAGTGTGTGCAGGCAGTGTTCATGCTCCGATCACACGATTTCGGGCCGCCATTAGTAAGTACGCCTTGCTGCTGGTTTTCGGGACTTCGGTTTCTCCCTTCGAGAAACTGTTTGTTTTCCCGACCAAGCCAGAAAACACCGCTCTTCTCTACCAGAACCTCATCGCGCTACTCATCACGCTATTTGGCGGATTAGGCTGGGCTCGGAGGTGGCATATGATAGTAGAACAGCGCAGATATACTTTGAAGACTGGTAAGGTGCCCGAGTACCTTCAACAATACGAGAAGGAGGGGTTTGCAATTCAGCAGCCTATTCTCGGTCGGCTTGTTGGATATTTTTCAACCGAGATCGGTACACTTCACCAGATTGTGCACCTCTGGGCGTATCGTGACCTCGCCGATCGGGACGCGCGCCGTGCGCGACTAGGTGCGGATCAGCGTTGGTTGTCCTATCTTGCGAAGGTCCAACCTTTGCAGATCGCGCAAAACAACGAGATTTTGAAACCGGCATCCTTTTGCCCGGATTATCTCAGTGAATCCGATGCATAGCTCCGTGCCCGCCGAAATCCGCAGTGGGCAGCATCAAGGCCATACGGCCGGGCTGGCGCCAGGTTGCCTACAAGTCAATCTAGTCGTTTTGCCAGCCTCGCACGCGCAAGCCTTTGGCGAATATTGCGCTCTTAATCCGCGGCCTTGCCCGTTGATCTTACTCACGACCCCAGGACAGACAGACTGGACAGAGCTTGGTACCGGTCTTGATGTCCGGCGCGATGTACCGGCATACAACATCTACGAGAATGGCGTGCTGTCACGAACTGTTCCAGACCTCTTGAACGACTGGAGCGACGACCTGGTGACCTTCGCGCTTGGTTTCTCATTTACCTTCGAGCATGCGCTCTTGCGGGCCGGAATCCCTGTTCGCAACATCGCAACCAACACAACGGTCCCAATGTACCAAACAAACCGTGAAACCCGCTCTGCCGGTCCGTTCGCGGGCCCATTGGTGGTCAGCATGCGTCCTATCCCGGCCGCGAAGGTCGCCAAAGCGCACGATATCAGCGCGCAGTTCCCCTGGGCACGTGGCGCTCCAATTCATTCAGGCGATCCAAAGGTGCTTGGCATCGAGGATTTGGATCAGCCCGATTGGGGAGACACCTCGGAAACGCGGGATGGCGGTGTGCCTGTGTTTTGGGCTTGCGGGGTCACGCCTCAGGCTGCGCTGGAAGAGGCGGAACTGTCACTATGCATCACCCACCGCCCCGGGCATATGTTGGTGACCGACTTGCCGGAGCATGACCCGTTTCGGGCTGGCAATCTTCAATAGCGCGACGCAGGACACGGACAGTACGCGCCATCGCCTCTTCCTTGATGTTGGAAAAACCGATCAGCAGTCCGGGCGGGAGTCGCTCCTTGTGTACGTAATCAGACAGCGGACGCGGAAGAAGCCCCAGATCCTTGGCCCGGCGCGCAACCTTTGCATCGTCGTAGCCCTTGGGCAAATAGCCGATCAGATGTAGCCCGGCGTTCAATATCTTGCTCTCCAACAGGTCGGGCATCGACTTGCGCAACACGGCGCTCAGCGCATTTTGGCGGCTCAGATATAGTGTGCGCATCTTGCGGATATGCGCTTCGAATAGTCCGCTGGCCATGAACTCTGCCATGGTGAGTTGGGTGGCCAGGCTGGGCGGACGGGTGATCGCGTCCAACAGGTTCCTGAAGACATCGACATATCGAGTGGGCACCACGAGGTAACCAAGTCCCAGGGACGGGAGAACGGTCTTTGAAAAAGTGCCGAAATAAAACACCCGCCCTTCAGGGTCGAGGCTCTGAAGCGATGGGGCCGGGTGACCTCCGAACCGATACTCGCCGTCATAGTCGTCCTCTAGGATGAACGCCTCTGAGGCATAAGCCCAGTTCAGGAGCTCGATGCGCCGCCGAATCGACATTGTGTGTCCAAGGGGTGCCTGACGTGCCGGAGTGACATACGCGAATTTCGAGTGTGGCGCGCGCTCAATGGCCTCCTCGACGACAAGCCCATGTGCATCGACGGGAACTGGCACCGTTCCAACACGAAAAAGGTCGTAAACCCGTGAGATGCCCGGGTAGCCGGGATCCTCGACCCAGCCGGTATCACCCTGGTTGGCAAGCGCCATCATGATGAGCGTGAGGGCTTGACGTGTTCCGGAAATGATCAGCACCTGTTCGGGTGAGCAGGTCACACCCCTGCTTCCAGACAAATACCTCGAAACCTCCTCACGCAGCTCGATTGACCCTTCCGCCGGGCAACGCGCGATCCCATTCGGCGCCAATTGGCTCAGAATGGGGCGCATGATCCGGATCCACGTCTGCGACGGAAACTCGAACACAGCCGGAATGCCGGGGTTAAACGGGAGCGTGCGACTCGTGCGTTCGCGCTGTTTGGGCAGGTTGTCGTCAAATCGCGCCGCCAGATCAGGCTCAAGCTGGCGCAGATCGTCGGGACGCGCATAGTGAAGCTGCGTTGACCAGGCCAGTTTCTCCGGTAGGAGATCCGCAACGAACGTCCCCGACTTCTCCTCTGACGTGAGATAGCCCTCAGATTTGAGCTGGTCATAGGCGCCAGCCACGGTCGTGCGCGACATCCCAAGCTCTGTGGAAAGCGTGCGCGTCGAGGGCATGCGCACCCCTGCAGCAAGTGTGCCTTCCGAGATGTGGTAGCGCAGAGAGTCGTAGAGTTGCGTGGCCAGTGGTGTATCTGCGCTCGGGTCCAAGTCCAGACCCGGCAAAAGCGCTCCCGATGTCTTTCGTGCCATGATCGCCTCCATCGATTTTATTCTGGCTACTATAGATGCCCACATTTTGGAAATTTTCGCCAGTCCATAATTTCTCTCTCCCTTCAATCGTCTCGCGACGCCTTTGTCGCGCAACTCAGGGGAGAATTTATGGAATCTTTCATGTCAGCACTTAAAGGGGCCGCCGTAGCCCTAGGACTTTCGACCTTCGCATCTGTTCCGGCCACTGCAGAAACGTTCGATAGCACCATCGCCGACACACGGACGCTGGCGGCATTCACGGTCAATGAGGATGCACTGGCGGCTTGGTTGCCAGACACACATGTTTCCGCACCCTACGGAAGTGGGTCGTTCGCAGGTACTAATCTGGTGATGATGTTCATTGACCGGATGCTGCACCAAAACGCAGAAGGAGACCCGAAGAATGGCGGCGCTTACCGGATGATGGCGCTTATAGTTCCGGGCAAAGATGCCGCAACTGGGGAAAAATCGACCTTTATCGCACGTTTATATAGCCCGGGCGAGGGGGCGGACCCCTATAAGACGGCTGTGCAATCAACCATCCGTCATGACGTCAGTCTGCGCGGCACTGGCACGGAACCGCTTTCTGGCCGCCACGTCTGGCAGGTCGAACAAGGCGGCGGAATGCTTGAAATTTCCTTTGACTATGCAGGCGGCGTGCCCTCGCGAAAGGTTGGGGAGAGTGTCCTTTCAACCCCGTTGGATCCGACAGTGAAACGGATCTACCGCTACGATCAACTTACAGACGTTGTGTTGAGCGGATCCAAAGGCATCGACCGAGTGAACAACGTGACGGTCCGGGTCGAAATTCCTGAGTTGGCGGAGATGTTTGACCGCTCGGAGGCGCTTATCGGCCTCGCGGATCGGCCTTTCTACACCCGCACGACGTGGAAGCCATAAGCTAAAATGCATTCTGGCGGGCTTAAATTGTTGATTCTGGCCCTCGTTGAGAGGCCAGATTGATTTCACACTTCAATCATCGATTAGGGAGAAGACAATGAAACTGAAACACACACTCGCGGCCGTCTGTGCGGCAACGTGCCTGACCACTGCACCAGCGTTTGCGGACGGGCATGGCAACATCCAGGAAATGAAACTCGAAGTGGTGGGCACCTGGGGCTTCCTTGAGAACTGGAAGGTGTTCGAAGAACGCTTCTGGACCGAAGTGATCCCCGAGGCCTCCGGCGGCAAGATCACCGCGAACGCCAAACCCTATACCGAGCTGGGCCTGAAGGGTTACGAGGTCATGGCCGGCGTTCGTAAGGGCGCCTATGATGTGGTGCATGCGCTGACCAGTTATTCCAGCCAGGCCAGCCCTGCGCTGGAAGGCATCGACCTGTCGGGCATCATTCAAGACTGGGACACGTATCGCCAGGCGGTCGAGGCCTATCGCCCGATCATTGAGCGCGAAGTGCGCGAGAAATACAACGCGCAGATCGTCAACATCTATCCGTTTCCGACCCAGCAGCTCTGGTGCAATCTCGGCGACCGGTCGATCACCAATGTCTCTCTGGCCGACCTCGCGGGAAAAAAGATCCGCACCTACAGCCGGACTCAGGGCGACTTCGTAGAAGGCCTGGGCGCCTCGTCGATCACGCTGGCACTGGCGGAGGTGGTGCCAGCACTGGAGAAGGGCGTCGCCGACTGTGGCGTGACTGGCACGATGCCTGCCTATAACGGCAAGTGGTCGCAAGTGGTTACGCACAACGTACGCGTTCGCCTTGGCTTTGCCGCGACCTTCACGGCGATCAATCTCGACACCTGGGAGAGCATGAACGCGGACACCCAGAACCTCATTCTCACCGAGGCTAAAAAATTCGAGGACGAGATTTGGGAGTTCGAGCAGACACTTGACCAGGCGGGTATGGACTGCAACGCACAAGGCCCCTGCGATCGCGGTCAGCCCGGCAACATGACACCGATCGAGCCTGATGCCGAAGATCAGGCTCTTCTGAAGAAGATCGCGGCTGAAACGGTTGTCCCCCGATGGGCCGAACGGTGCGGAAGCGCGTGCGCAGCTGAGTGGAACGCCACAGTCGGCAAGCTGATCGGCATCACCGCACCCACAGACGGCTCGTAATCAGAGACAGGACCGCGGCGGGAACACCTCGCCGCGGTTCCGATTGGCATTAGGGAGGAACGCCATGCTCGACCGTATTCAATCCGGACTGGAAGGCACCGCGCGAGGGGCAGCGATCATCGGCGGAGCCGCCATGTGTGCCGCCGCTTTCATGGTCACGATGGATGTGATTTCGCGCAAGGTCTTTGGTGTGACAATGCGCGGCTCAGACGAGATCACCGGCTATATCTTCGCCGCCTCGACCACTTGGGCCTATGCCTATGCGATGCTGACACGCTCTAACATCCGGATAGACGTGGCCTATGTCGCGCTGAACACGAAGGCACGGGCCTTGCTCGATCTACTCGCGCTCGGCCTTCTGACCCTTTACATCTTCCTGCTGGCCCGCAGCGCCTGGAGCGTGGTCGAGGAAAGCTGGACGTTCAATTACACAGCACAGACACCGCTTGCGACGCCGCTCTGGCTCCCGCAAAGCTTCTGGTTCGCCGGCCTCGCCTTCATGCTGCTGTGCTTAGCGTTTCTCAGTTTGCGATGCCTCTGGTGTCTGGCCAAAGCCGACTGGCAGGGCATCGGCGCCCTCGCGGGGGTGAAAAGCCTCGATCAGGAAATCGAAGAAGAGACCCACGTCTAACGGGCGCTTTGGGGAGGACACAGCCATGCAAACACTTATCTTGATCATTCTCGTTGGCCTCGTCGTTGCCGCCGTTCCGATTGCCGCCGTTCTTGGCATCCTCGGTCTTGCGCTGGATGAGGTCTTTACGAACGGGCGCCGCGCCCTGATGATGGGCGATTTCATCTGGGAGCAGAGCATCGAATACATTCTGGTCGCGGTTCCGATGTTCATCCTGCTGGGGGAAATTATCCTGCGTGCCGGGATAGCCACGCGGATGTACACTGCGGTCGCCAAATGGCTTAGCTGGCTTCCTGGCGGGCTGATGCACGCCAATGTTGGTTCGTGCGCGGTGTTCGCCGCAACATCCGGTTCCAGTGTGGCCACCGTGGCCACAGTTGGCACGGTCGCCTATCCCGAAATCGAGAAGCGGCAATACAATGAGCCGCTGTTTCTGGGAACCCTTGCCGCCGGGGGCACCCTCGGCATCCTGATCCCGCCTTCGATCGCGCTGATCCTTTATGGTCTCCTGACCGATACCTCCGTACCGGAACTGTACCTCGCTGGCGTCATCCCAGGAGCGATGCTGGCCTTGTTTTTCATGCTGGTTGTTATCTTTGCCTGTTTTATGCGGCCCGGGTGGGGGGGATCACCGGTCGAGACGAGTTGGCGCGACAGGCTTGAGGCGTTGCCAGATCTCCTGCCGCCTCTTGTTTTGTTTGCCGTGGTGGTAGGGTCGATCTATACCGGTCTCGCAACGCCGACCGAGGCGGCCTCCATTGGCGTCGTCTGCGCCATCGGTATTGCGGCCTGGTTCAGGGCGCTCAGTGTGCGCATGCTGATCGAAGCGTTCGAGAGCACAATGTGCTCGACTGCAATGGTGATGATAATCATCCTCGCGGCAGTCTTCCTGAACTTCGTTCTCGGATTCATGGGCGTTACGCAAGCGATCATCGACGGGATCGACGCGCTTGGTTGGACGCCGATGCAGACGATGATGGTCATCATCGTGTTCTACCTCCTTCTGGGCATGTTCATGGAAACGCTGTCCATGATGCTCACGACGATCCCGGTGGTCTTTCCCATCGTGGCGCATATGGGATTTGACCCAGTCTGGTTTGGGATCATGATCACCGTTTTGATGGAGGCTGCGCTGATTACGCCACCTATCGGGCTCAATCTCTACGTGGTCCACGGCACACGAACTCGTGGCGGCAAGTTCAACGACGTGAGCTACGGCGCGCTGCCCTTCCTAATTGCCATGCTCGCATTGATCGGCTTCTTACTGACCTTCCCCGATTTGGCCACCTGGCTGCCGAACCAAGTCTACTAATCCCATAAAAGGCCTGACCCATGACGCAAGCTTGTCTCGCCCATCTCCAAGATCCCTCGCCACCGAAACGACCTCTCCCCCCAGGTGCCACGGATTGCCATTCCCACGTCATCGTGCCCGAAGCCGACCATCCATTTGTCGCCAACCGGTCCTACACACCGCCACCCGCAACATTAGCGCAATACAAAGCCCTGCATGCACGCCTCGGGATTGAGCGCGCCGTAATCGTCCAGCCGTCAGTTTATGGCACGGACAACAGCGTGACGCTTGAAGCTATCGCGGGCTATGGTCCCGGATGCCGCGGCATCGCCGTCGTTGACGCCGATGTTTCGATGCGGGACCTTCAGGCGATGAACGCCGCCGGGATTCGTGGCGCTCGGATCAACATGCTCTTTTCCGGGGGGATCGGCCTGGACGATCTAGAACCATTGGCCCGTCGCATCGCCGATCTCGACTGGCACTTCCAGCTCCTGATCGATGGGCCGACCTTAGCCGATCTCGAAGCGCGGCTCGCCAATCTGCCAGTGCCTGTCGTGATCGACCACATGGGTCATATGCAGACCCACGACGGCCTCGACCAACCGGGATTTCGTGCGCTGCGCCGGTTGGTGGTCCGTGGGAACACTTGGGTCAAACTTTCGGGAAACTACCGAATGTCATCGCAAAGGCCACGATTCGAAGACGTCGTGCCTTTTGCCCAAGCGCTGATTTCCGACAATTCCGAACATATGGTGTGGGGCACCGATTGGCCGCATCCTGCCATGCTGGATTTCATGCCCGACGATGGGTCATTAGTTGATGCGTTGGACGCCTACGTCACATCTCAAGATCAGAAACAACGCATTCTGGTGGATAATCCTGCGACACTTTATGGGTTTTGATCGCGTTCCGCGATTAACATCGAGGGCTTTTATCCTTGCAAGTGGAAGAAGAAAGCAACCTTGATCGCGCACAGAAGCGCGTCAAACATGGTAGGCAACAGGATGATGGAGTCCTGGTGATCCGCACAGTCGCCATGCCGGCCGACACAAACCCGGCTGGCGACATTTTCGGTGGCTGGTTGATGTCGCAGATGGACCTGGCCGCCGGAAACATGGCGGGGCGCGTATCGCAGGGTCGTGGGGCGACGGTCGCAGTTGAAGCCATGCAATTCTCGCGTCCTGTCAATGTGGGCGACGAAGTCACTATCTATGCGAGCCTCGTTCGTATGGGGCGCACGTCGATGCGCATACACGTGGATGTCTGGGCCAGACCTCGTTTCAGCAATGCTTCGGTAAAGGTCACCAGTGCGGATTTCGTTTTCGTGGCGCTGGACGAGGATGGAAAGCCGCGCGATATCCCTACGTGAGTACGAGCTTGGCTGAGAGTGTTAATTTGCCTTTGGCTTGGTTACTGCGACAACCATGCGGGCGTTGTCTTCATGTAGATCTGAAAAAGCGCGCCGAGTAAAATTCCAAATCATAGTTCTTTCTGTTGGGAGCAAACTTGATTTGAGTGGACCCGCCCAAAACCCTGTTCGTTCGGACTGCCTGTAGAGTGCTAGGTTGCCGAGCATGGCTGAAAACCTGACTATTGATGGCATCGAATATGTCCCCTGGAGGATTGGACAGACTGTTCCGGCCAACCGAGGTTGTAGCTGCTGGAGCTGAGCAATCCGTGTGCAATCCAAGTCGAAGGTCCGCAACACGCACCAAAGCGGTCTCTTGCGCGGCCTCAGCGAAGTGTCACTTTGTCCGCAGTTCAGACATCCAACACCGCACATACCGAGCACGCGCAGCGAACGTTTCCTTCGAGGGGCCGCAGCGCAGCACCGTGAAGCGGTGGTCAACCGCAGGTCCGGCCCACCCCCTCCCCCCTTCCCCCTCCCCCACCGGCCTGCCATAGAAGGCCCATGTCCGCGTCCCAGCTTTCTCCCGGTCTTGAGGCCTTCCTCACCATGGCGCGCGCGACCGTGGCCGAGTTTCCCGCGCCCTTCGCAGCCCTGGCGGCGGAGGTGGCCATCGTCGTCGAGGACTGGCCGCAGGACTGGATGCTGGACGATCTCGGCATCGACGATCCGCTGGACCTGACGGGGCTCTATGAGGGCATTCCGCTCACCGAGAAGTCGAGTTTCGATCAGCCGATGCAGCCCGACACGGTCTGGCTCTTTCGCGAGCCGATCCTCGCCGAATGGCGGGAGCGGGACGGGGTCAGCCTGCGCGACCTCGTGGCCCATGTCACTGTGCACGAGTTCGCCCATCATTTCGGCTGGTCCGACGACGACATCGCCGCCATCGACCGCTGGTGGGAGTAGCCCCGGCGCGCGTGGCTCCGGGCCGCCAGGCAGGGCCGGGACCGGGCGCCCGTTGCGTCCGGCCCGTTGCGACCGTGCGAAGGTGCCCGACACTTGCCCGACACATGGCAGACAGCTATCCGACACGGGGCCGACCGGGGTCGGGCGGCCTTCCGGCGGGCCTCTCCGGCCCCGCGCGGGGCCTCAGTGGTTGCGGGTCGCCGAGGTGTCGCGCCAGCGGTTCACGATGGGATAGCGCCGGTCGAGCCAGAACGCCCGCTTGGTCAGACGCGCCCCGGGGGCAGACTGGAACCTCTTGTATTCGCTGATGAAAATCAGATGCTCGATCTTCTTGACGGTGTCCAGGTCGAACCCGTCGGCGACCAGTTCGGCCACCGATGCCTCCCGGTCGATCAGCCCTTCGAGGATCGCGTCCAGCACGCCGTAGGGCGGCAGGCTGTCCTCGTCCTTCTGGTCCGCGCGCAACTCCGCCGAGGGGGGCTTTTCGATCACACGATCTGGTATCAGCTCCCCCTCCGGCCCCAACATCCAGGGGCGGTGGGTCTCGTTGCGCCAGCGGCACGTCTCGAACACCCGGGTCTTGTAGAGATCCTTGATCGGGTTGTAACCCCCTGCCATATCACCATAAATCGTGGCATACCCCACGGCGACCTCGGACTTGTTGCCCGTGGTCAGCAGCATCTCGCCGAACTTGTTGCTCAGCGCCATCAAAAGCACGCCGCGCAACCGCGATTGCACATTTTCCTCGGCAATCCCCGACGGTGTTCCATTGAAAAACGGGGCCAGCACTTCGGTCACGGCCGCCCGCGGACCAGTGATCGGCAGGGTGTCGATCCGGCAGCCGAGGTTGCGGGCTACGGCCTCGGCATCTTCCAGCGACTCCTGCGAGGTGTATTCCGACGGCAGCATGACACAGCGCACGTTTTGCGGACCGATCGCATCCGCCGCGATCGCCGCGACGATCGCACTGTCGATTCCGCCGGAGAGCCCCAGGAGCACCTTGCCGAACCCCGATTTGCGCAGGTAATCGCGCAGGGATTCCACCATGACACGGTAGTCCGCCTCCCACTCGTCGGGGAGCGGGTCCTTGCGCGCGTCCTCGATCCGCCAGCCCTCCGCCGTTTGGGTCAGGTCGAGATGGGCGATCACCTCTTCCATCGCGGGCAGTTGCATCGCCAACGCCCCGTGGGTGTTCAGGGCAAAGCTGGCGCCATCGAACATCTGGTCGTCCTGCCCGCCGACCATGTTGAGGTAGATCAGCGGCAGACCGGTCTCGATCACGCGCGCCACCATCAGGTTCAGGCGCGTGTCGTGCTTGCCCCGGTGATAGGGGGAGCCGTTGGGCACGAACAGGATCTCGGCTGCGGATTCGGCCAGGGTTTCGGCCACGTCCGGATACCACGCGTCCTCGCAAATCGGCGTTCCGATGCGCAGAGGGCCGATCCGGTACGGCCCGCTGACGGGTCCAGCGGTGAACAGGCGTTCTTCGTCGAACACGTCGCTATTGGGCAGGTGATGCTTAAGCACCCGCGCCTTGACCGCGCCGCCCTCGAGGATGGCGTAGCTGTTGTAGAGCTTGCCGCCTTGAACCAGCGGGCACCCGATGCCCAGCGCAGGCCCGTCCGCGCAATCCCGGGCCAGCCCCTGCAACACCCGTTCGGCGTCCGCGGCGAAGGCCGGGCGCATGACGAGGTCCTGTGTCTGGTAGCCGGTCAGGAACATCTCCGGCAGCGCCACGAACTGCGCGCCGGCCAACTTGCCCTCCTGCCAGGCTCGCAGGGCCTTCTGAGCGTTCTCGCTCAGCGCCCCAAGGGTCGGGTTCAACTGCCCAAGGGTCAGGCGGAACGTGTCGGACATCAACGGGGCCTCGTATGTCGGAGCGGCTTCTGCCCTCGGTTTTAGCAGGTCTCACGCTGCGGGAAAGGGGAGGCGAACAGGCCCGCTTTGCGACCGGATCGCATGGACCGGCTGACGCGCTATTGCCCCGCTTTGTCTCGTGATCTAGCGTTGGGAGCAAAGAAGGCAGGTGTCCGCGAAACCGGCGGCGCCAACCCGGCGAAACCGGTGGCGGAGGGTCAAGATCGTGCAACTCGGAAATGCAGGACGTGTCATGCGAAGCGTGGCTGTGGTCACCCTGTTCGTTGCGGCAGGATCCGTGCAGGCGCAGGACGCGCAGGTGGTCAAGCAATTCGACGATGGCGGCATCTACGAAGGCAGCTTCGTCGACGGGTTGCAGGACGGGGTGGGCACCTACACCCTGCCCAACGGCTATGTCTACACGGGCGAGTGGGAACGGGGCGAGATCAAGGGCCAGGGCGAGGCGCGCTTTCCCAACGGATCGGTCTATGTGGGCACATTCGCCAAGGGCAAACCCGAAGGCCAGGGCCGGATCACCTATGCCGACGGGTCGACCTATGAAGGCGCCTGGGTGGACGGCAGACGGACTGGCACCGGCACGGCCAGCTATGCGGATGGGTCGATCTATGTCGGTGACTTCCTGAACGGACGGCAGCACGGCCAGGGGCGGATGGAAACCGCCAGCGGCTATGTCTATGACGGGGATTGGGCCGATGGGGAGATGACCGGCCGCGCCGTGATCACCTATGCGGATGGCGCGGTCTACGAGGGAGAGGTGGTGAACGGGGTCCGCACCGGCACCGGATCGGTGACGACGCCCGATGGCCTCGCCTATACCGGGTCCTGGCGCAACGGGCAGTTCGACGGCGAAGGTCGGCTGGTCCAGCCCAATGGCGACATCTACGAAGGCACGCTTTCGGAGGGGAAACTGCAGGGATCGGGCGTCATGCTCTATGCCAATGGCTGGCGTTACGAAGGCACGTTCGACCGCGACATGCGCCACGGCCAAGGCGTTTTCGAAGGGCCGGACGGCTACCGCTACGAAGGCACCTGGATCGAGGGGCGCATCGAGGGGGACGGCACGGTCACCTATCCCGACGGCTCGCGCTACGTGGGCAGTTTCGTGGATGAAAAGCCCGAGGGCGTCGGCGAGATCACCTACCCTGACGGGTCGACCTACACCGGCACCTGGGTGGCGGGTGTGATCGAAGGCGAAGGCATCGCGCGCTATGCCAATGGCATCGTCTACGAGGGCGCGTTCCGCAATGCGCTGTCCGATGGCACCGGGACGATCACCTATCCCAACGGATACAGCTATACCGGCTCCTGGGTTGCGGGTGAAAAGCAGGGGCAAGGTACGGCCACCTACCCGGATGGCTCTGTCTACCAGGGCGAATTCGTCGGCGGGGTGCGCGAAGGCGAGGGCGTTGTCGCCCTGGCCGACGGGTTCCGGTACGAAGGCAGCTGGCAGGGCGGCGAGATCAACGGATTCGGGCGCGCGACCTATGCCAATGGCGACGTGTATGAAGGGTTTTTCGAGAACGGAAAACGGGTGGGTCAAGGCACCCTGCGCTATTTCAGCGGACAGGTGGAAACCGGCGAGTGGCGCAACGGCGTTCTGGTCCAGCCCGCGGCGGAACCCGCGCCCGCATCCGAGTAGGTGGCGGTCGCCCGGCGCGTTGAACCCGCCCACCGGGCCCTGAGAGCTAGATCCGCGCCCCGTCCGCAAGCCGCGCCATGAGCGCGTCGCCTTCTTTCAGAATGGTCTTGCGGCGATCCTCTTCCATGCGGTCGAAGGTCCGGTACATCTGCGCCACGCGGGGGTTCTTTTCGAACCGGTCCCGGTGGCGCATCAGGAAATGCCAGTACAAAAGGTTGAACGGGCACGCCCCTTCGCCGGTCTTCTGCTTCACCTTGTAGGCGCAGCCTTTGCAATAATCCGACATCCGGTCGATATAGGCCCCGCTGGAGACATAGGGCTTGGAGCCCAGGAGCCCGCCATCGGCGAACTGGCTCATGCCGATGACATTGGGGGCCTCCACCCATTCATAGGCATCGGCATAGACCGCCAGGTACCATTCATGCACCTGCGCCGGCGCCACCCCGGCCAGCAGCGCGAAATTGCCCGTCACCATCAGCCGCTGGATATGGTGGGCATAGGCCTCGTCCCGGGTCTGGCCAACCGCCTTGGCCACGCAACGCATATCGGTCTCGCCGGTCCAGAAGAAATCCGGCAGGTCCGCGTCATGGCCCAGCGCGTTGCGCGCCGTGTAGTCCGGCCCTTCGCGGAAGTAGATCCCGCGCATGTATTCCCGCCAGCCGATAATCTGGCGGATGAACCCCTCCACCGCGTTGAGCGGCGCGTGGCCCGCGCGCCAGGCGGCCTCCGCCGCATCGCAGACCTCGCGCCAGTCCAGCAGCCCCGCGTTGATGTAGACCGACAGGATCGAGTGATAGAGGAACCGGTTGTCCGCCAGCATCGCGTCCTGGTAGTCGCCGAAGCGGGGCAAGGCATGGTCGATGAAATGGGTCATCGCCTCGCGGGCCTGGTGGGGATCCGTGGCGAACCAGAAGGGGCGCAGGGTGCCGAAATTGTTGCCGAACCGGCGCTCGACCAGGTCGAGCACCTCTTCGACCACCTCGTCCGGGGTGAATTTCAATGGACCTTCGAACGAGATGTCTTCGGGCGCCGGTTTGCGATTGTCGTGGTCGAAATTCCACTTGCCGCCTGCGGGTTTGTCCCCGTCCATCAGATAGCCGGTCTCGCGACGCATCTCGCGATAGAAGTATTCCATCCGCAGTTGCTTGCGACCCTCGGCCCAGGTCTCGAACCGCTCGTGGGAGGCGAGGAAGCGCGTATCCGGCATTTGCAGGACCGGGATCGGGCAATCCTCCAGCGCCGAGATCAGCCGCCACTCGCCAGGCTCGGTCGCGATCACTTCGGTGGCGTCGTGCGCCGCGGCCCGGCGCAGAAGCTCGCCCGGGATCGAGCCGCTGTTCTCGGGGTCGTCGAGCCTGGTGTAGGCCACGCGCCAGCCGTCTGCCGCGCGCTTTGCGGCGAACTTGCGCATGGCGGCGAAGATGAAGGCGATCTTCTTGGGATGATGGGGGACATAGCGGGCCTCGTGGGCGACTTCGGCCATGACGATCACGTCGCGCGCCTTGTCGGCCTCCTGCAGGGCTGCGATGTCCGGCGACAGCTGGTCGCCGAGAACGAGGATCAGGCGCGTCACCAGGGCACCTCCTTGCCGGCCCAGTCGAAAAATCCGCCGGTCTGCGCGGCGGTGACGCCGTCCATGACCCGCACGAGGTTGGCCGCGGCCTCCGCGGGTGCCACGGCGGGGTGTCGTCCGAGGTATTTCGCGGTGAACGGCGTGGCGACCGTGCCGGGATGCAGAGCAATGACGGCCGCCTGCTTGTGGGTGCGGGAAATCTCGATCGCCGCCGTATGGACGATCTGGTTCACCGCAGCCTTGGCGGCCCGGTAACTGTACCAACCGCCGAGCCGGTTGTCGCCGATCGAACCGACCCGCGCCGACAGCACGGCGAAGACGCAGGGGGTATCCTTGGGCAACAGCCGCTGCGCGTGCCGAAGCACCAGTGCCGGCCCCATCGCATTCAGGGCGAACTGATCCAGGAGACCCTGCGGCGAGAGGTCGCGCAGGGACTTTTCCGGTGCCGCCCCGCCGATCTCGAGCGCGCCGGTGGCGACCACGACCCGCGCGAAAGGACCCTCCAGACGGCTCAGATGGGCGTTGACCGAGTCCTCGTCCGTGATGTCGAACCCGTCGACGCTCCGCGACAGGCCCTTGATTTCGTGTGTTTTTGTTAGCTCCGCAACCAGCGCGGCACCAATGCCGCCGGAACTGCCGAGCACGAGGGCGCGAGGGGCCATGGCTTCTCTCCTTCACAGGAGGGTGACACTTAGGTCGCAGCGGCAATCTGCCGAGGCTTTTTATTAACCTTTTCGCGGTAGCGTTTTTGCAAGGCTGAGGGAGGCGACATAGAGTGAGTTTGACCTATGACCAGACTGCTATTGGCCGCGCTTTTGACCGCGCTGCTCGGGGGCCCGGCCTCCGCGATTGAACTGCACCTGCTGCGGAGCTTTCCCGCAGATGGCCCCTCCGGTCTCGCCTATGACCGGGATGCCTGCGCCCTCTGGGTTGCGAATGAAACCGGCACCGTCCGCATGATCGATCTGTGGGGCAACGAGGTGCGCAGTTTCCAGGCCCCCCTGCACCGTGTGGATGCGGTTGCCGTCGAAGGGGATCACCTGCTGATTTCGGACGGATCGGGCATGTACCAACGGGTCTCGCGGGACGGCGAGGCGCTTGGGGAGGCGTTCCGCCTCTCGGTCAACCTGCGCGATACGGACGGGCTTTACGTGGACAACGCGACCTCCGATTTCTGGGTGGCCGATGACACTGCGGCCGAGGTCGTGCAGATCCGCCAGGATGGCACGACCGTGCGTCGCCTGATCGGGTACATGCAGACACCGCAACTGATGGAGCCGCAGGGCATCACCCAGGATCCCGTCCATGGCACGATCCTCGTGGTCGATGACGCCGACGCCTCCGACAGCCTGTTCGAGTTTTCCGCCGATGGCGTGTTGCGCTCGGTCACCTCGCTGGCGTTTGCGGGGATGGATGCCGAGGGCATCACCGTGAACGCCGAAGGCAGCCAGATTTTCGTCGCCTTCGACGAAGGCGGCATGATCGCCGTGTTCGACTACATCCCCACCCAGCTGGACGTCGCCGGAGAGCCGCTGCCCTCCGCCTGCCTGATTTCGAGCTTGGAATTCGGCGCGCCGCCCGTATAAAGGGGCTATGACGCCACACGTGTTCTCATCCACGACTCCGCCGCGCGCTGGCCACAGCGCGCGCGGTGCTGCGCGTCTCCTGCTTCTTAGCCGCCTCTGAGCGTGCCGTCCGGCGCGACCGCTCAGAGGTAATCCTGCGCCATTTCGCGACAGACAGCTGAGAGCTTACCAGAGAGACATCCCATGACAGACAAAACCGATCAGGACCGCGTGTTGATCTTCGACACGACCTTGCGCGACGGCGAGCAGAGCCCGGGCGCAACCATGACCCATGACGAGAAGCTGGAGATTGCCGCGCTGCTCGACGAGATGGGCGTCGACATCATCGAGGCCGGGTTCCCCATCGCGTCGGACGGGGATTTCGCCGCCGTCAGCGAGATCGCCAAGAATTCCGTGAATTCGGTGATCTGCGGGCTTGCGCGGGCCAACTTCAAGGATATCGACCGCTGCTGGGAGGCGGTGCGCCATGCTCGGCAACCGCGCATTCACACCTTCATCGGCACTTCGCCCCTGCACCGCGCGATTCCGAACCTGACCATGGACGAGATGGCGGACCGCATCCATGACACGGTGACCCATGCGCGCAATCTGTGCGACAACGTGCAGTGGTCGCCGATGGATGCGACACGCACGGAATACGACTATCTCTGCCGGGTCATCGAGATCGCCATCAAGGCAGGCGCCACCACGATCAACATCCCCGACACGGTCGGCTATACCGCCCCGCGCGAGAGCGCCGATCTGATCGCGCGCCTGATCGCCGATGTGCCGGGTGCCGAAGACGTCACTTTCGCCACCCACTGCCACAACGACCTCGGGATGGCGACGGCCAATGCGCTGGCGGCCGTCGATGCCGGGGCGCGCCAGGTCGAATGCACGATCAACGGGTTGGGGGAGCGCGCGGGCAACACGGCGCTGGAAGAGGTTGTCATGGCCCTGCGCGTCCGGAACGACATCATGCCGTACCAGACCCGCATCGACACCCGCAAGATCATGAACATCTCGCGCCGGGTCGCGGCGGTCTCGGGCTTCGCCGTGCAGTTCAACAAGGCCATCGTCGGCAAAAATGCCTTTGCGCACGAGTCGGGCATCCACCAGGACGGGATGTTGAAGAACGCCGAGACCTTCGAGATCATGCGCCCGGAGGATATCGGTCTGAGCGAGACCAACCTAGTGATGGGCAAGCATTCGGGCCGCGCGGCATTGCGCGCCAAGCTCAAGGACCTCGGCTACGAGTTGGCCGACAATCAGCTCAAGGACGTGTTCGTCCGGTTCAAGGCCCTCGCCGACCGCAAAAAGGAGATCTACGACGAGGATCTCGTCGCGCTGATGTCCGAATCCAGCAGCGATCCGGCGCGGGAGCGGCTGTCGGTGAAATTTCTGCGCGTGATCTGCGGCACCGAAGCGCCGCAATCAGCGGACCTGACCCTGTCCATCGACGGGGTGGACAAGCAGGTGACCGCCCAGGGCGATGGCCCCGTGGATGCCACGTTCAACGCGGTCAAGGCGCTGTTTCCCCATACGGCGCGGCTGCAACTCTACCAGGTGCATGCGGTGACCGAGGGGACCGACGCCCAGGCCACCGTGACCGTTCGCATGGAAGAAGACGGGCGCATTGTGTCCGGCCAGGCGGCCGACACGGACACGGTCGTCGCCTCGGCCAAGGCCTATGTCGCCGCGCTCAACCGGTTGATCCTGCGACGCGAGAAGTCGCCTCTGGGCAGTGATCGCAAGGAAGTGTCCTACAAGGACGTGAGCTGAAAACCGACCTCGGCAGAGGGGTGCGAGGCGTCCTTTCCCGGGCGCCTCGGTCCTGCGCAAGCCCAATCGGGCTTTCTTGTGCCCCAGTCGAGAGATCCTCGGGACCGCCAACGCCACGGAGCCAGCGGAAAGCTGCCCGTGCCATCCGGAAATGGGTCTTTACCCTGTGGGGTGCAGGGTTCATTAAGACTTGCACCTCGGCGCGGTCGAGTCTGTGCCAACGATTCTACTCATGAGGACTGCGAGCAATGGCAGGTGGCTTTTCGCTCTTCTCCACGGACATGGCGATCGACCTCGGGACAGCGAACACCCTTGTCTACGTCAAGGGGCGCGGCATCATCTTGAACGAGCCCTCCGTGGTCGCGTACCATGTCAAGGACGGCAAGAAGCAGGTTCTGGCCGTGGGCGAGGACGCCAAGCTGATGCTCGGGCGCACGCCGGGTTCCATCGAGGCGATCCGCCCGATGCGCGAAGGCGTCATCGCGGATTTCGATGTCGCCGAGGAGATGATCAAGCATTTCATTCGCAAGGTCCATCGGCGGACGCTGTTTTCGAAACCGAAGATCATCGTCTGCGTCCCCCATGGGGCAACCCCGGTTGAAAAGCGGGCCATTCGGGACTCCGTGCTCAAAGCCGGGGCGCGGCGTGCCGGTCTGATCGCCGAGCCCATTGCCGCGGCAATCGGGGCGGGGATGCCGATCACGGATCCCACGGGGTCCATGGTCGTCGATATCGGCGGCGGCACCACCGAGGTTGCCGTGCTGTCGCTGGGCGATATCGTCTATGCGCGCTCCGTGCGCGTGGGCGGCGACCGGATGGACGAGGCGATCATCTCGTATTTGCGGCGGCAGCAGAACCTTCTGATCGGCGAGGCGACGGCGGAGCGGATCAAAACCTCGATCGGGACGTCACGGATGCCCGATGACGGGCGCGGCGCGACGATCCATATCCGGGGGCGCGACCTGCTCAACGGTGTGCCGAAGGAGGCCGAGTTGAACCAGGCCCAGGTGGCCGAGGCACTCGCGGAGCCAGTGCAGCAGATCTGCGAGGCGGTGATGACCGCGCTGGAGGCGACACCGCCGGATCTGGCGGCGGACATCGTGGATCGCGGCGTGATGCTGACGGGGGGCGGCGCGCTGCTGGGTGAGTTGGACCTCGCCTTGCGCGAACAGACGGGCTTGCCCATTTCTATTGCCGACGAGTCGCTCAATTGTGTAGCCTTGGGCACGGGCAAGGCGCTGGAATACGAAAAGCAACTGCGCCACGCGATCGACTACGAAAGCTGAACTGTCCCCTCTCACGGGCGCGCTGAGGAGAGACCTTGGCAAGGCATCGCAACGAAGACGACATCTATTTCAAGCCGATCCGCCGGGTGCTGATCGGGTGTCTCGTCGTGGTATTGCTCGGCCTGTTCGCATTCTGGCGGATCGACAGCCCACGCGTCGAGCAAATGCGGATGAGCGTGATAGAGCGCGTGGTGCCCAACCTCGACTGGGTGATGGCGCCGATCACCGCTGTGTCGCGCATGGCAGAAGACTTCCAGTCCTACGCGCGTCTGTTCGAGCAGAACGAAGAGTTGCGCCGCGAATTGCAGCAGATGAAGGCCTGGCGCGAAGCCGCCCTGCAACTGGAGCAGGAGAACGCGCAGCTTCTCGGGCTGAACAATGTCCGGATCGAGCCGGAGCTGACCTTCATCACCGGCGTTGTGACGGCCGATAGCGGCTCGCCGTTCCGGCGTTCCGTGCTGCTTAACGTCGGCTCCGAAGACGGGGTGCAAGATGGATGGGCCACGATGGACGGTCTCGGCCTCGTCGGCCGCATCGCGGGAACGGCGCCGTCGGTGGCCAGGGTGCTGTTGCTGACAGACCCGTCGAGCCGGGTGCCCGTGATCCTGCAGCCCTCGGGGCAGCGCGCGATGCTGGTGGGCGACAACTCCGCAGCCCCCTTGATCGACTTCATCGAAGCGCCCGAGCAGGTGCGCGCCGGCGACCGGGTCGTGACATCCGGGGATGGCGGGGTCTTTCCCGCCGAGTTGCTGGCGGGCCAGGTCGCCATCGGTCCGGATCGCCGGTTCCGCCTGCGCCTCGCGGCGGATTACGAGCGACTGAAGTTTCTGCGCGTCCTGCGCGGCCAGCCGACCCCGGCCCTGCCCGAGGCCGCCCCGATCGACGGGATCGACACGCCACCCATCGCTGCCCTGGAGGAACGCGCCGATGGGTAGCGCGTTCGAGCCGAAGCTGTGGGTGCTGCGCGTGGTCTTCCTGGCCCTTGTGGCGGCCGTCCTGATCGTTGCGCTGTTACCGCTGAGCGTGGCGGCGCCGCGGATCCCTGGGCCGGACGTGGTGCTTTGCGTTATCCTGGCCTGGGTCCTGCGGCGCCCCGATGTCCTTCCGGTCACGCTGATCGTGGCGGTGGTGCTGGTGGAGGATTTCTTGTTCCAACGCCCCCCCGGCCTTTGGACGCTTCTTGTGCTGGTCGGCTCCGAGGTGATGCGCCGCCAAGCCTACCGGGAGGGCGAGACCCCGATCGCCGTCGAGTTCGGCCTGGTCGCAGCCACACTCACGGCGATGACCGTGGCCGAGCGCGTCCTGCTGGCGATTGCGCTTGTGCCGCAACCGGCGTTCAGCGCGCAGATGCTCCACCTTCTGTCGACGCTCGCGATCTATCCGGTGGTGGTTCTGGCGAGTGTCTATCTGTGCGGCGTGCGCCCCCGCCCGACCGATGGTCCGCGCATTCTCGGGATGCGGGTATGAAACGGGCCGACAAGGACATGAAGCTCAGCGCGCGCACGATCACCCGCCGGGGGCTGATTGTCGGCGGGCTGCAACTGGGCGTTCTGGGTGCCCTCGCGGTTCGCATGCGCGAGTTGCAGGTGAAGGAAGCCGAACAGTACAAATTCCTGGCCGAAGAGAACCGGATCAATATCCGCCTTCTGCCCCCGGCGCGTGGGCTTATCTATGACCGTGACGGGGTTCTGCTGGCGGGCAATGCGCCGAATTACCGGGTCGTGATCGTGCGCGAGGACGCAGGCGACGTGGATGCGGTCCTGAGAACACTGACGGATATCGTCCCGCTTCCCGAAGAGGACCTGGCGCGCGCGCGGCGGGAAATGGGCCGTCGGTCGCCGTTTGTGCCGGTGACGATTTCCGACCGGCTGACATGGGAGCAATTCTCCGAGATCAGCATCAACGCCCCGGCCCTGCCCGGCATCGTGACCGAGGTGGGGCTGTCGCGCTACTATCCGCTGGACCAGGATTTCGCCCATTCCATCGGCTATGTCGGCCCAGTCAGCGATTTCGATCTCGAACGGCTCAACGATGACGATCCGCTGTTGCAGATCCCCCGCTTCCAGATCGGCAAGACCGGGGTGGAGGCCAAGTTCGAACAGGCGCTACGCGGCTCGGCCGGCAGCAGCCAGATCGAGGTGAACGCCGCGGGCCGGGTGATGCGAGAATTGCGCCGGGACGAGGGTCAACCGGGCGCCAATCTGCAACTCACACTCGACCACGCGCTGCAGAACTACACCGAAGCCCGACTGGCCGGGGAAAGCGCGGCCGTGGTGGTGATGGATATCGAGGATGGCGATATCCGCGCCATCGCCTCGGCACCCAGTTTCGATCCGAACAAGTTCGTACGGGGGATATCCAGCGCCGATTACAGAGCCCTGCTGGAGGATGAATACCGTCCCCTGGCCGACAAGACGGTGCAGGGCACCTATCCACCCGGTTCGACTTTCAAGATGTTGACGGCGCTGGCCGCGCTGGAAGCAGGGGTGATCGACCCGGGCGAGCGGGTCTGGTGCCCCGGGCATTACAAGCTGGGCACGCGCCGATTCCATTGCTGGAAACGCGGCGGCCATGGCTGGATGAACCTGGTCGACAGCCTGCGGGAGAGCTGCGACGTCTATTACTATGACATCAGCCAGAAGGTCGGCGTCGACAAGATCGCCGAGATGGCGCGCCGCTTTGGCCTCGGCACCCGGTTCGATGTGCCCATGTCGGCGGTGGCCGAGGGCCTGATGCCCAACCGCGCCTGGAAGGCCGCGAACCGGGGCGAGGCGTGGCAGGTGGGCGATACGCTGAATGCGTCCATCGGGCAGGGTTTCGTTCTTGCCTCACCGCTGCAACTGGCCGTGATGACAGCGCGGCTCGCAACCGGGCGCGAGATCATGCCGCGCCTGATCCGGGCTGTGAACGACCGGCCCGTGGCACGGCCCGACCCCGCGCCACTCGGCATTCGCCGCGCGCATCTGGAGGTGATCCAGCGCGCGCTCTACGAGGTGACGAACCTGCGCAGCGGTACGGCCTATGGCTCGCGCATCGCGGAGAGCACCTATCGGCTCGCCGGAAAGACTGGCACCAGCCAGGTCCGCAACATCACCGTCGAAGAACGCGCCCGCGGCGTGTTTCGCAACGAAGACCTGCCGTGGAACCGGCGCGATCATGCCTTGTTCGTGGGCTATGCCCCCTTCGATGCCCCGCGCTATGCCGTCTCGGTCGTTGTCGAGCATGGCGGCGGTGGCTCCAAGGCCGCGGCCCCGATCGCGCGGGACGTCCTGCTACAGGCGCTTTATGGCGGCCTGCCCCCGCTCAGCGCCTATCCCGCCCATCAGCGCAACATGATCGACGAGCGGCAACGCGCACTGGAGTTGCGCCCGCGCCAGGAGCCCGAGCAGGGCCGCAGCCGCGCATGAGCTATCTCGAGTCACAGATTCAGCGGGTCCCCACCGGGCTCGCCAAGGTGCTGCACCTCAACTGGGGGCTCATTCTGCTGATCGTCGCGGTGGCCAGCTTCGGGTTCCTGATGCTCTATTCCGTGGCGGGCGGATCCATGACCCCGTGGGTCGAGCCGCAGATGAAGCGGTTTGCCCTCGGATTGGCGATCATGTTCGTGGTCGCCTTCACGCCGATCTATGTCTGGCGCAACCTTTCGGTGCTGGCCTATATCGTGTCGCTCGTCCTGCTGCTGGCGGTGGAATTCTTTGGCGTGGTCGGCATGGGCGCCCAGCGCTGGATCGATCTCGGCTTCATGCGCCTGCAGCCTTCGGAACTGATGAAGATCACTCTGATCATGCTGCTGGCTGCCTATTACGACGTGCTGGATCTGAAGAAGACCTCCCACCCGTTCTGGGTGCTTGTCCCCGTGCTGCTGATCATGATCCCTGTTGCCCTGGTGCTCCGCCAGCCGGATCTCGGCACTTCGATCCTGCTGATGGCCGGGGGCGGGGTTGTGATGTTCGTCGCGGGGGTTCACTGGCTTTACTTCGCGGTGGTGATCCTGGGCGGCATTGCTCTGGTCGCGGCGGTTTTGATGTCGCGCGGAACCGACTGGCAGCTGTTGCAGGACTACCAGTATCGGCGCATCGACACCTTCCTGAACCCCGAAAACGACCCTCTTGGCGCGGGCTATCACATCACCCAATCCAAGATCGCCCTCGGGTCCGGCGGCGTGACGGGCAAGGGGTTCATGGAAGGCACTCAGAGCCGTCTGAACTTCCTGCCCGAGAAGCACACCGATTTCATCTTCACGACACTGGCCGAGGAGTTCGGCTTCATCGGCGGCATCTCCCTGCTGGCACTTTACGGTCTGATCGTACTCTTTTGTCTTGTGTCCGCGATGCGGACCAAGGACCGGTTCTCCAGCCTGTTGATCATCGGTGTGGCCGCGACCTTCTTCTTCTTTTTCTCCGTGAACATGGCGATGGTGATGGGGTTGGCCCCGGTGGTCGGCGTGCCCCTGCCGCTGGTCAGCTTCGGTGGCTCTGCGATGCTGGTGCTGCTGGTCGGTTTTGGCCTGGTCCAGAGCGCTCATGTCCACCGCCCCAGGTAAGGATATCGAATGCCCCGCATCCTCTTCGCCGCGCAGGACGCACGGTGGGACCAATACCAAGCCCCGCTGACAGCTGCCCTGGAAGAGGTCGGTCTGACGGCACGGCTCGACTGCGATACCAGTGATCCGGCGACGGTGGATTACATGATCTATGCCCCGGGCGGACCGGTGCAGGATTTCACGCCTTTCACGGGCCTGAAACTGGTTCAGAACCTCTGGGCCGGGGTGGAAGGGATCGTGGGCAACGACACCCTGCGCGTGCCTCTGACCCGCATGGTGGATACCGGGCTGACCGAGGGAATGGTGGAATGGTGCGTCGGCCATGTGCTGCGCCATCACCTCGGCATCGACCGGATGCTGGCCACCCAGAACGGGGATTGGCGGCATTTCGACTTCATCCCGCCGCTTGCACGGGACCGCAAGGTGACGGTCGTTGGGCTCGGCGCGTTGGGGGCCGCGGTCAGCGAGGCGCTCGTGGCCCTGAATTTCCAGGTGCGCGGCTATGCGCGGCGCCCCAAGGACATCCCGGGCGTCGAGAGCTTCTCAGGCGACGCGTTGCATGCAGCCCTCGTTGGGGCAGAAGTCGTCATCCTGCTGGTGCCGCATACGCCCGCGACCGAGGGCATCCTCGATGCGGGGGCGCTGGCCTGCCTGGCGGAGGGTGCGGTGGTGCTCAACCCCGGACGCGGCGGTTTGGTGGATGATGCAGCGCTGCTGGCCGCGCTCGACAGCGGGCAGGTCGGTCATGCGACCCTGGACACCTTCCGCACCGAACCGTTGCCGCCGGATGACCCGTACTGGTCCCATCCGAAGGTCACCGTCACGCCCCATATCGCGTCCGAGACGCGTCCGGAAACCGCAGCCCGGGTGGTGGTCGAGAACATCAGGCGGGGCGAAGCCGGCGAGCCGTTCCTGCATCTGGTGGACCGGCAGGCGGGCTACTGATCCGGCCGCGCGCCAAACGCGTCAGCGCGGCGGCTATTTCAGTTTCGGCGGGCGGTCGGGGTCCATGCCCGGTGCAGAGGGGCCGCTGAACGCCTCGGGCTCGGACAGGTCGAACCGCAGCCCGTGGCGTGCCAACGCCCCTGCCAGCGGGTCGCTGTCCCGCAGAAAGCCGACATCGAGCGCCCCGGCTTCGATCCCGGAAAAGACCAGCGCTTCGCGCACGGCCGCCGCCAGGGCGGGCTCTGCCCCGGGCACCGTGCCCAGAAAGCCCAGAAGATGCCCGCGGCGTCCATCCTCATAGGCGACACCGGCGAGGTAAGCCCGACGCGCCAGTCCCGATGCCGTGGCCAGCTTGGCATCGAGGGCGGTCAGCACCGCTTCGGGCAGCCCGCGCGGGGGCGTGATTTCCGCCGGTTTCGCAGCCAGCTCTTCAGGGGAGACCCCGAGCGTTTCGGCCAGCCAGGTTACACCCTCCGGCGGCAGCAGCATTGCCGATGGCGCGACCTCCAGGTTCAGACCCAGCCCCAGCCCCTGCGCGGCCAGGAGTTGCACCACACTCCGACCGGACAGCCCCGCATAGGCGGCGGGCCCTTCGGCAAATCGGGTCAAACGCTCTTCGCGGTCGAAGGCCAGCACATAGCGGTGCTCTTCCACCGGAAAGACCCGGGGGGTGATGCGGTCGCCCTCGGCCTCGCCCTCCAGCAACAAGAACAGCTCCGCGTCCGCGAGACGGTCATAGAAACGCAGCCGCGCGGCATCATCCTGCGGATCGGCTTCCATTGCCGCATGCGCGGTATCGAGTGGGCTTGTTTCCGTCATGTCTCCACCTGCTTCAACACCTCGCCGAGGCGCGCCCGCAGGGCAGGCAGACATTCCGCTTCGAACCAAGGGTTACGGTTGAGCCATGCGGTATTGCGCCACGACGGGTGCGGCAAGGGGAAAACATCGGGCGCGTAGTCGCGCCAGCGGCGCACGGTCTCGGTCACCCCCGCCCTTGCCTCTGGCCCGAGATGCCATTTCTGCGCATACCCCCCGATGAGCAGGGTCAGCGCGATCTGCGGTAAGCCCGCCAGAATGGGCGCGCGCCAGGTCTGTGCGCAGATCCTGGGCGGCGGCAGGTCGCTGCCCTTGGCATCGTAACCGGGAAAGCAGAAGCCCATGGGCACGATCGCGAACAGGTTCTTGTCATAAAAGGTGTCCTCGTTCACCCCCAGCCACGCGCGCAGGCGGACACCGGACGGGTCGGTAAACGGACGCGCGGCCTTGTGCGCGCGCATCCCCGGCGCCTGGCTCGCGATCAGCACCCGTGCGGTCGGGCGGAACCACACCACCGGCCGGGGCCGATGCGCCGAGGCCGTGGTCGCAAAACGGCTCGCGCAGAGCGTGCAGGCCGCCAGGTCTTTGGCAAGAGCGTGATCGGACATGACCGCACCCTGCGACAGGTCGCCGAAAGACCCAAGAGGGAGCTTGCAAAAAACTATATTTCTATAATCATAGAAATATGGAAACGAAAACCGACTCACGCGCCCAAGCGGCGGCTGCCTTTGCCGCCCTTGGTGCCCCCCAGCGCCTCGGCGTGCTCGAAGTGCTGGTGCGCGCAGGTCCCGAAGGGCTGCCCATCGGTGTTCTCGGGGCACGGGCCGGTGTCAGCGGATCGACCCTGACACATCATGTCAAAACCCTCGTGCAGGCTGGTCTCGTCCAGCAGACCCGCGAGGGTCGGATCATCCGCTGCACCGTCGTCTATGACCGGGTGACGGGCCTTTCCGACTACCTTCTGGCGCAATGCTGCGCCGATACGCCCACAGGACACGACCATGGCCGAGACCTCCACACAGCCTCCTGACCTCGGCCACGCCAAACGGCGCCGCCTGCCCCGCCCCGATGCGGCCCTCACCGCCATCGCCGTTATCCTGGTCGCGGTTGCGGTCCTCGACACGGCCGCCCTGCGCCCGGTCATCGAGAACACGCTCGGGTCCTTTGGGCATACGCTGATCTTCATCCTGTTCGCGATCGGCACTGTCGCCTATCTGCGCGCCGCAGGGGCCACGACCCTGCTGGCCAAGGTTTTTCAAGGCAACGAGACCCGCATGATCGTGCTGGCCGCCGCCTTCGGCGGGCTCTCGCCCTTTTGTTCCTGCGAAGTGATCCCGTTCATCGCCGCCCTGCTCGCCGTCGGCGCGCCGCTGAGCGCGGTGATGGCGTTCTGGCTGGCGTCGCCGCTCATGGACCCGGCCATGTTCTTCATCACCTCCGGTGCTCTGGGCCTCGATTTCGCCTTGGGCAAAACGGTCGCGGCCATCGGGCTGGGGATGATGGGCGGCTTTTCCGTGCGCGCCCTTGCCGGGACAGCCCTCTACGCCGACCCTTTGAAATCTGCGCCGAAGTCCGGGTGTTGCGGCTGTGGCCCGACGCCTTTCGATGGGCGGCCGGTCTGGGCGTTCTGGCGCGAAGCCCCGAGGCGTCGCGAGTTTCGCGACGTCGCGGTCCACAACCTTCTGTTTCTCGGAAAATGGCTGCTGCTGGCCTATGTGCTGGAATCGCTCATGCTGCGCTACGTGCCCGCAGACCTGATTGCGAGCGCCATGGGCGGGGACGGCATAGGCCCGATCCTGATCGCCAGCATCGTGGGCGCGCCGCTTTACCTCAACGGATACGCGGCTGTCCCGCTGATTGCGGGTCTTCTGGAACAGGGCATGTCCCCGGGTGCGGCAATGTCCTTCGTGATTGCGGGCGGCGTCAGTTGCATTCCGGCCGCCGTTGCGGTCTGGGCGTTGGTGAAACCGAGGGTTTTCGCGTCGTATCTGGGGTTTTCCCTGACCGGCGCGATCCTCGCCGGGCTTGCCTGGAACATGATTGCGTGACCGGTACCGTGAGTGAGGGCGCTTGCCACACTCCGGATCTGCTCTCATCAGCGGCCAGGCCGTATACCGGCCTGGATCAATCCACTTTATCAATACGATTGATCAAGATCGTCATGGGTGTTGTGTATGTCGTTAACTTGTCGAAGTTATCCGTTAGGCATTCACGGCGTTCGGGAGCAGTCGATTGATCGAGTTCGATCAGGTCAGCAAGTCCTTTTGGACCGGTAAATCGCGCAAGGTCATCCTCGACCGGGCATCCTTTCGCGTGGAGGAAGGGCGCTCCATGGGCATTCTGGCCAAGAACGGCACCGGCAAGACCACGCTGATCAACATGATGGCCGGGCTGGAGCAACCGGACGAAGGCCAGATCACCCGCAAGGGGCGAATCTCTTTTCCCCTGGGGTTCATGGGGGGTGTTTCCGGCAAGCATACCGGGCGCGAAAACGCCCGTTACATTGCCAAACTCTACCACCTGGATGCCGATTTCGTGGAAGCCTTCTGCCGCTACGTTGCGGGTATAGAAGAGTATTTCGACATGCCCGTTGGAACCTACAGCGCCGGGATGCGTCAACGGTTCTGCTTTTCGCTCATGCTGGCTCTGGACTTCGACTTCTACCTGATCGACGAAGGCATGCCCGCGGCCACGGATGTCGGGTTCAACAAACGCGCAGGAATGATCATGAAGCAGCGCCTGGAACGGGCCACGGTGGTGATCGTCTCCCACGATGCGAAGACTATCGAGAAGTTCTGTCGGTCCGCGGCGGTGCTGCAGAATGGGCAGCTCCACATGTTTGACACGCTAGAAGAAGCAAAGAGGCTCTATGACTACCAAGGCGAGAGCTAAGAAGTACCGGATTCGGCGCCGCGATGTCGCAGACAGCCTCGCCCTTCCGGCGGGGGATCTGGTGCTGCCGGACCCGGATGCCGAATTACAGGCAGACAACGCGATGGAACAGGCGATGCGGTCCGCGGCTTCTCCTGAAAAGCCCCCTGCCCCTTCCAGGACCGAGAAAGCCCCCGCGCCCGAAAAGCCAACGATGCAAGCGGCGGCCAATGCCGCTGCACAAAGGACTGCTAAACCGCGCATGGCCAAAGCGCGGCACATGCGCAAAGGCTCCAAACCCGATCCCGACAGTGATGCCGCGATACTCGCCGAAGGTCTGACGGGCCGGCAATTGCGTATTGCCCGTCGGGTCGCAAATCGGCACGGGCTCGATCCGGCGTCGGACATCGAAGCGGTCCGAATGCTGCGCAAGAAGGGCATTGACCCTTTCACCCGGGAGACGATCCTCGATCTGGTATCGGACAAATCGCGCAAGAACCTGCCGCAAACGGTCCCACAACCCCAAGTCGCCTCTCCGGAGGTCACGACCGAAGCGGACATCGCGCGGGAAGTGCGCAAGATCCAACAGGATATCGCACGGCGGCGGCGGTTGAAGATGACGCTTCTGGTGGCGCGTTTGGCCTTCTTCGTACTGCTGCCCACTGCGCTTGCGGGCTACTACTTCTTCCGCATGGCCACGCCCATGTTCGCCACCCATTCGGAGTTCGTGATCCAGCAGGCGGAGTCCCAAGCCGGGCCTGGTGGTCTTGGGGGCATGTTCTCCGGCACGATGCTGGCGACGACCCAGGACGCTGTGGCGGTCCAGTCCTACCTCACGTCCCGCGAGGCGATGCTGCGTCTCGATGCGGATCTCGGTTTTCGCGATCACTTCTCATCACCGGAAATCGACGCATTACAGAGGCTGGATGCGGACGCCACATACGAAGATGCCTACGACATCTACCGAAAACGGGTAAAGATCAGCTTTGATCCAACCGAGGGGATCGTGCGGATGGAAGTGGCTGCCGCCGACCCCCAGACGAGCAAGGCCTTTTCCGAGGCGCTGCTCTCTTATGCGGAACAGCAGGTTGATGACCTGACCCAACGCCTGCGCGCAGACCAGATGCGCGGCGCACGGGAGAGTTTCGACGACGCCGAAACGATGGTACAGGCCGCCCAGACCCGGGTCCTCGACCTCCAGCAGGCGCGCGGTGTCTTGAGCGCGGACCTCGAAGTGTCGAGCCTGATGTCCCAGATTTCGACACTTGAGGTAGAACTCAACACCGAAAAACTGCGCTTGCAGGAGCTCCTTGTGAACGCGCAGCCCAATCAAAGCCGCGTCGCGATCCTGGAGGGCAATATCGCAAGGCTGACCCGCCTGATCGAGGATCTGCGTGGCCAGATGACCGAAGGCGGCAGTTCCGGGGCGTCCCTGGCGCGGATCTCCGGAGAGCTTGTGATTGCCCAGGCAGATCTCGAAACGCGGCAGCTTATGCTCAGCCAGGCTCTGCAGCAGCTCGAGACAGCCCGTATTGAGGCCAACAGGCAAGTGAGGTATCTGTCCACGAGTGTCAGTCCGATCGCGCCGGATGAAGCCAGCTATCCGCGAGCATTCGAGAACACCTTTCTCGCGTTTCTCGTATTTGCAGGCATCTACCTGATGATCTCTCTGACGGCGTCGATCCTTCGGGAACAGGTATCCAGCTAGGCCAGAGAACTCCGACATGAAAACACTCCAGATCGGCGAATTGCGCGTCGGCAACGATCAACCGCTGACGCTGATCGCGGGCCCGTGCCAGCTCGAGAGTTTCGAACAGGGGCTTGAGATTGGCGCTGCGCTGAAGGAGGCATGCGATCGCTCCGGCGCGCAGTTCATTTTCAAGGCCTCTTACGACAAGGCGAACCGGACATCCGCCGGGGGCGTGCGGGGCATGGGCATGGCCGCGGGGCTCGATGCCCTCGGGCGGCTGCGGGAAACGCTCGGGGTGCCCGTGCTGACCGATGTCCATGCCGCAGAGCATTGCGCGCCCGCGGCGGAGGCTGTCGATATCCTCCAGATCCCGGCCTTTCTGTGCCGCCAGACTGACCTTTTGATCGCAGCCGGCGAAACCGGGGCCGTGGTAAACGTCAAGAAGGGGCAATTCCTCGCACCCTGGGACATGCCCCATGTGATCGGAAAAATCGAAAGCACCGGGAACACCCGTATCATGCTGACGGAACGCGGGGCCTCTTTCGGCTACAATACCCTCGTCGCCGACATGCGCAGCCTGCCCACCATGATGAAGACAGGATACCCGGTCGTCATGGACGCCACCCACTCGGTCCAGCAGCCCGGCGGCCTCGGTGGCGCCTCGGGCGGACAACGGGAGTTCGCACCGGTCATGGCCCGGGCTGCGGTCTCGCTTGGTATCGCCGCGGTGTTTATCGAAACCCACCCCGCGCCGGACACAGCCCCGTCCGATGGACCGAACATGATTCCCCTCGCCCAGATGCAGGACCTCATCGGCGACCTGATGGCGTTCGATGCCTTGGCGAAGACCAACCCGATCCGGTTGTAGCCCTGCCCGGCCCGTGTTGGACCAGACGGAACAGCGCCCGACACTCTGCCAAGGCACCCCCGGCAAACTGCAGAAAAACCTGCAAACAGGCCTTGCGCAAAACCTGAAGGAGTCGTATTCCGACGCGCACTGTTGGGGTGTAGCCAAGCGGTAAGGCAGCGGTTTTTGGTACCGTGTACCGTAGGTTCGAATCCTACCACCCCAGCCACTTCTTTCCTGATATTGCGACGGTGTTTTCCGGAGCGGGTTTTGTGGCGTGTCATCTTGGGGTTCATCGCCATGGCAAAAGCTGTTGGGCTTGCGATCTTGTCCCAGATCTGCAGCACGACAGAGCTCTGCATCTCGGCACACAGCACCCACCCCGAGGGTTGGTCCTGCTCGATCATGAGCGGGCCTCCGGGGGCGCGGGACTGGTGTCTCGCGCCCCATATTGACCAGCCGTCAGGCCGAAACAGCGTCCGGCACAGCTACAATCGCGATCATCTCCACGCGCATGCCGGGGCGGGCCAGACCGGTGCCGCCGGTCGCGCGCGCGGGCGGAACATCGGCCTGCAGCCAATCGTCCCAGACGGCATTCATGCCCTGGAAGTCCGCCATATCGGCCAACCACACCTGCACCGAGGCAATGTCGGATTTGGTCGCGCCAAGCTCGGCGACAACAGCATCCAGTTTCGCCAGCACCTGACGGGTCTGCGTTTCGATGTCGGCGCTCAGGTCGTCGGGCACCTGACCTGCGAGAAAGGCGATATTGCCGATGGTCACGGCCTGGCTCATGCGGGCGCCGGGTTTGAGGCGGGAAAGGGTCATGACGTGTCCTTCGTTAGTCGTTGTCACTGAGGGTTGATCCTGCGCCTGCTCGCGACGCTTCGGTTGCGGGCACGGTGGTCCGCATGGCGAGCGTATTCAGCGCCGCGACAGTGTCGGCAGTGGTGTGCGCCTTGGGCTTCGTGGTGGCGCAAGGATGATGGTATCGCGCCGCGCGTGCGGTCAGGGCGAGGTCCAGTTCCAAGACACTGAGCGCTCGGGCAGCGCGCTGCAACCACACATCCTGGTCGTCTATGCACACCCTCCCCGTCTCCCATGTCAGGGTGAGGGCAAGGTGGTTGTCATGCGCGAGAACTGCCAGGAACGGGACCAGCAGAAGGGGTGCGCTGACCGGACCAAGGGTGAGTGTTCGCCCGGAAGAGGGACCTTCGGGGAGGGTTGCGTAATCGCACAAGGTCGCGCCTAGAATGATCGGGCAGTTGGGCTGCCTGGCCGCGTTGCGCCACAGACCGGGTGTCACGGACGGGCACAGTTCGGACCACGCCCGGCCATCGGAACGCTCCAGATGCGCGCGCAGATGGGACGGACCATCGATGCCGCGGGACACCAGCCACGCGACGGCAAACCCGGCCTCTTCAGCCATGCCCCAACTCATGCCGGCGCCGCGCGCAGCCTTGGTGCACAGGGATGCCGCCTCATTGCATGACAAAGGAGCTGCCTGCGCGTCCCTGAAGACCGGTGTAGTCTCGCCACGTGTCTGATCGTGCGGCTCCGTGTCCATGCTCATACCGAGGCCTCCATCTTGATCTCGTCAGGGAAGGGCGCCCCGGCAAACAGGTTGATGCGCACCCAGCGATCCGACCGGGGGTCGAACTGGCTAGCCCCGAAGAAGGCCAGCTTGCAGCGCAGAAGGTCAATTGGCAGCATGTCAGCCGCGATCAGATTGTCCTGAACCTCGGCATAGGGGTGGTGCTGGGCCACCTGCGCGCGGCGCACCGCATATCGATGTTCAGGGTGGGCCAGCATCAGCGCGGCAACGGGTTGCGCGGCGTCAAAACCCAGAACGGTCGCGTGAAGCTCGGACATCAGGCGAGCGATGCACAAGGGCTGTTCCAACGTCGCGCCATCCTCGGTCGCGCGCTCGCCGAGACGGGGTTCCAGCTTTTCCTCGGAGACATACCAGAACCGCGCGATGTTCTCGGGCGTGGTGAAGTCGATCTTCAATGCCCAGGCGTAGTCGGTCTCAAGGACATGCCTCAGCTCGGCCACCGGCATGGCGCCATTGATGCGGAAACTGGCCGCTTCATCAGCGCCCATCGTCTCCGCCAGATCATCGATCAGCGCACCATGGGGCTCCAGCATAAGCGACACCAGTGCCTCCTGCCCTTCATGGGTCAGGGTGTTCTCGCCCCAGGTCCACAAGGCATCCCACGGGGCGGCCCCCGTCCAGTCCCACGTTGCGAGCGCCTCGGCCAGCACGGTCAAGTCGCGGCGCAGATCGTGGAGCTTACGCACCTGAACGGGGTGCTCGGAATGCCAGACCTCGGCGTTGGTGACCGCCGCCTCCAAGGCTGTGCCCAGATCGGAAACGGCTTGCGGCGTCGCGCTTGGTTGCGCGCGGACGCGGGCCAAAGCCTCCTCGCGGGCCACCATCCAGTTGTTGAGCAGGACCGGGTGCCGCACTATAAACGGCGCCATCCCAAGCCCGGTGGAGTTGCCCACCCCAAGGCTGCGCCGTGTGGCTCGGTCAAGTTTCACAGCGGTGTCGCCACCTTTGGCAGCAGCGATATGCTCGACGATATCGATGGTGAAGGCCCGGATCAGCCACACTGTCAGCATTTCAACCTGAAACGGAGCGGCAAGCTCGGGGCGAGTCGCGATGTCTTCACGGTCCGAGGCCCCGAATTTGCCCGAGCCATAGACGGCCGTCGTGCGCACCAGGTACCCCACAGCCTGAATTTCGGCCGGGTCAGGCTGGCGGCCTTGCGACAGGGTAGTGACGACATGCTCGAACAGCCGGACGGAGCGGTTTGCGCGAGCCAGCGTCAGCTCCTTGGGGCTGATCCGGCCAGCTTCCTGATAGGGCACGTTCGCGGACAGGCGCGCGATATCTTCGGGCGTGGGATCGCCGTCGAACAGGGTAAAGGTCGCGTCCCAAGCTGTCGCGATCACCCGGTCCGACCGCAGCTCCGGTGGCAGGTCATGGGCAAAGGCCACAAGGCTGTAGGTCCGCTCAGCGTTTCGGACACGGTAGACACCGATCCCAACGCCTTTGGCATCCACGTCCCAGACCGGGCGGTCGATCTGCCAGTCCTGCTGCGCCATCCTGCGCAACAGGACCCTTAGAAACGACAGCCGCGTGGGATGGGAACTGCCCATCCGGGCAAGGCGCATGACCTCGGACGCGGGGCGCAAGAAACGTCTTGTTTCCGCCGCCGTGTTCGGTGTGTTCGCAGACATCGCAAATCCCCCCAGGAGCGCAGTTTCACAAGCGGTGGCGCGCAAGCTCTGCGCACCACCATCTGTATCAGGCGTGCTTCGCCTCGGGCGTGCGCCCCAGCATCCACGTAATACGCAGCGCGTCCCACAGGGAAGGTAGCAGGATCAGCGATACCGGCACCGCCGTCACCACGATGAAGCTCTGGAGCTTGCCAATGCCTCCTTCTCCGGTGGAAATCAGGATCAGCGCCATCACCCCCATGGCCAGACCCCAAAAGGCGCGCATGGCAGTCGAGGGCTCTCCGTCGGTCATGGTCGACGAGATCACGTAGCTCATCGAGTCGCTCGTCGTGGCGACAAAGCACATGGTCAGGACAAGAAACAGTACAGACAGGATCAGTCCCATGGGCATGGCCTGGGTGATCGCAAGCAGGCCTGCGGGCAGGTTGAACCCTTCGAACGGGCCAGAGACGACGCCCGGCTCGGCGATCTCGAAGAAGATGCCGGACCCGCCGATAATCGTGAACCAGAAGTTCGTGATCAGGGGCGCTGCAATAGACAGGGTGATGATGATTTGCCGGATCGAACGGCCGCGGCTGATACGTGCGATGAACACGGCCATCAAGGGACCGTAGCCCATGAACCAGCCCCAGAAGAACACGGTCCACCATCCCAGCCATCCGGCATCGCCAAACAGGCCCGCATCGCCGCGATACATCGCCATGTCAAAGAAATGCGTGGCATAGACCTGCATTCCACCGAAGAAGCCCGCAAAGATGTTCATCGTGGGACCGGCGACCAGCATGAAGATCAGCAGTACCACCGCGAGAAGCACGTTGATCTGCGACAGGATCTTGATGCCTTTCGCCAGCCCCGTGATCGCGGACACGGTGTAAAGTCCCACAAGCGCCAGGATCGCGATGGCTTGGGTGGCGAAGGTGTCCGGGATGCCCGTCAAATCGTTGAGCCCGTAAGACATCTGCAACCCGAGAAACCCGATCGGGCCGACGGTGCCTGCGACCACGGCAATGATGCAGGACGCATCCGCAATCAGGCCAATTGGACCGCTCAGCGCGCGGTCACCCAACAGCGGATACAGTAGAGTACGCGGTGCCAGAGGCAGCCCTTTGTCGTAGTGGTAGTGCATCAACATGACCGTGGTCAGCGAGCCCAGGATCGCCCAGGCCAGAAACCCCCAATGCAGGAAGCTTTGTGCGAGGGCGGCATGGGCTTGCGCCTGCACGTCACCACTCAGGTCGCCAAAGACCGGCGGTGTGGACAGAAAATGCGCAATCGGCTCGCCCGCGGCCCAGAAAACGCCACCGCCCGCAAGCAGGGTGCACATGATCATCGCGGCCCAGCTGAAAGTGCCGAATTCCGGCGTGCTCAGCCCGCCCATCAGAGTCCTCGATCCGGGCAGAAAGCACAGGACCAACCCGATCAGGAAGGTGGCGAGCAGCAAAACCTGCCAATACAAGCCGAAATACTTGGCCGAAAAGGCAAAGCTTGTGTCCACGAGGGCCGATAGCCCTTCGATGTCGAAGAGTGCATAGGCGCAAAACAGGGCGATGAACCCGCCCGTGACGGCAAACAGCGCCTTGTCCGCGCCCTTGGGCGCAAGGCCCGGTGTCCGTGTCGTGTCGCTCATCTCTCAAGTCCTCCCATAAGCGATGGCACGCGGCCTATTCGGCGGCGTCTTGTTTGGTCGTGGGGGCGTCCTGACGCCCGAAACTGCGCGCGAAAAAGGCGTGCCAGTTGTCGCCCATGATCCCGTCCGTGGTGGCCTCATCCAGTCCGGCGGCGCGCAGGCCCGCCCGAATGCCCGCCAGATCGCGGTTGTCGCGGAACCAGTTGGGCATCGACGGGAAACCCGCATTGGCCGCGCTGCCCTCGCCGTAGTCGATGGCCTTGGTCCAGCGGCCCACACGCATCCATTCCACGATGCTGTCGGGCTGGTCCTGGCACAGGTCCGTGCCGATACCGACATTCTGCGGACCCATCAGATCCACGGCCAAGGCAGCCATGTCGCACCACGATTGCAGCGTGCAATCGCCCCCATCCTTGAGGTGATGCGGATAGACCGACAGCCCCAAGAACCCGCCGCTTTGCCCAAGTGCCCGCAGCAGGTCGTCGGACTTGTTGCGCCGGGCTTTGTGCCAGCTTGCCGGGTTGGCATGGCTGATCGTGACGGGCCGCGTGGACTGCGCAATCGCCTCGAAGGTCGACCGCTCGCCGGAATGGCTCATGTCCACCACCAGGCCCACGCGGTTCATTTCCGCGACGACCTGACGCCCCATCCGGGTCAGCCCGGTATCCTCGTCCTCGTAACAGCCCGACGCCAGAAGCGACTGGTTGTTGTAGGTAAGCTGCATGAACCGCAGGCCCAGCGTGTGCAGAACCTCGACCAGACCGATGTCGTCCTCGATGCAGGACGGGTTTTGGGAGCCGAAGAAGATCGCGGTGCGGCCCGTCTCTCGCGCGCGGCACACATCGTCTGCGGTGCGCCCCTGAAAGATCAGGTCGGGGAACTGTTCAAACCAACGGTTCCACTGCTCGATCACCAGCACGGTTTCTCGAAACGTCTCGTGGTAGGTGATCGTCACATGGACCGCATCCACGCCACCCGCGCGCATCTGGCGAAAGATCTTCTCCGACCAGTTGGCGTATTGCAGACCGTCAATCAGATAGCTCATGCGGGCGCTCCGGCGGCGACATAGGCGGTCTTGACCGTGGTGTAGAATTCGGCGGCATAGCTGCCCTGCTCGCGCGGCCCGAAACTGGACGCACCGCGTCCGCCAAAGGGCACGTGGTAGTCCGTGCCTGCGGTCGGCAGGTTCACCATGACGCATCCGGCGCGCATGTGCGCGCGGAAGTGGCTGGCGCGGGCCAGCGAGGTCGTCATTATCCCGGCGGTCAGACCGAACTGCGTGTCGTTGGCGCGGGCCAGGGCCTCGTCGTAGCTATCCACGCGTTGCACTGCGGTGATCGGCGCGAACATCTCCTCACGGTTGATCCGCATATCATTGGCCGTGCCTGCAAAAACCGCCGGGGCCATGAAGTAGCCATCGGTCGCCATTTCCAGCCGGTCGCCTCCACAGAGCAGTTCCGCGCCCTCGTCCTTGCCAACGCCGATATACTCCATGTTCTGGTTCAGCTGGCTTTCGCTGACCACTGGACCCAATTGCGTGCCGTCCTCAAGCGCGTGACCCACTTTCATGGCCCGCGCCGCTGCGACCAGTTTTTCGACGAAAGCATCATGAACGGCGCTGTGTACGATCAGGCGGCTCGCAGCGGTGCATTTCTGACCCGTGCCCCCGAATGCGGAACTCGCGGCATGGGCCACGGCCAGATCGAGATCGCAATCGTCCATCACGATCAGGGGGTTCTTCGACCCCATCTCCATCTGCACCTTTGTCATGTTCTGCACTGCGGCCGCAGCAATGCCGCGCCCCACGGGGACCGAGCCGGTGAAGCTTATGGCGTCCACCTCGGCGCTTTCCACAAGACGTTGGCCCACGTCACGGCCCGGCCCCGCGACCAGGTTGAACAGCCCCTTGGGAATGTCCTGGCGCGCGATGATCTCGGTCAGGGCAATGGCGCTTGCGGGCGTAACATTCGCGGGCTTCCAGACGACCGCATTGCCGAAAGCCAGTGCAGGCGCAATTTTCCACGCGGGCGTGGCCACGGGAAAGTTCCAGGGTGAAATGATCGCCACCACACCCACGGCTTCGCGGCGCACGTCGATCTCGATCCCAGGGCGCACGCTTTCGGCGAGATCCCCGTGCTGGCGCAGCGCTTCGGCGGCAAAATAGGTAAAGAACTGCCCGGCACGGTAGACCTCGCCCTTGCCTTCGGCCAGCGGCTTGCCCTCTTCACGCGACAACAGGCGACCGATTTCGTCAGAACGCGCCATCAACTCGGTGCCGATGGCCATCAGAACGTCGTGACGTTTCTGAATGCCGGCGGCCCACCAGGCGGGCTGTGCCCGGCGTGCGGCGGCGAGGGCGGTGTCCAACTGGCCCGCATCCGCCTGCGCATACATACCGATCAGGTCAGTGGTGTCGGACGGATTGCGGTTCTCGATCTGGGCGGTACCCTCGGTCCAGGCACCGTCGATATAGAGTTGCGTACGATCCGTCATGGCTCTCTCCTGTTTGCTTGATTGCTCCCTAGACGATTGCGCTTAATTCAGTCAGTCTGAAAAAATTGGAGAAATCTTCAGGTATGCTGAATGCCTATCAAGCTCGAAATGCTGAGAACCTTCTCGGTGGTGGCGACGCAAGGAACACTGGCAGGCGCGGCCGCGGTTTTGGGACGCTCGCCCTCCGCGGTGTCGATGATGTTGGCGCAGCTTGAGGACGACATAGGCGCGCCTTTGTTCGAGACTGACCGCAAAAGCCGTCTGACACCCCTGGGACAGCTTGTGCTTGAAGAAAGCCAGCGCGCCACGGATGTCTTCGACCGCAGTGTCGCTGCCATTCGCCGTCACGCCATGTCCGCGGGCGGGATCGTGCGCATCGCGGCGGTGCCTTCCGCCACAGTGGCGCTTTTGCCGGATGTGATCGAAGCTTTCCGCAAAGCACACCCTGATGTGCGCATCGAGATCAGCGACGTCGATAGCGCCGCCGTGCGCGCACGCATCCAGCGCGACGCGGCCGATATTGGGATCGTTTCGGCACAGCCTCGCGACACACCGGAGGGCACGCGCATTCGCTCGGATGATTTGGGGATCGTTTGTGTCGAAGGAGGGGCCATACACCTCGCGCACATGAATACTCAGGGCATGTCGGGATGGGATTTGTTGAAACGGGAGCCTCTGATTTCGAATCCGCTGTGCGAACTGGTCGATGATCCTCTGGTTGCGGAGATGAGGATCGCCAGCACTTTGGAGGCGCGGAACACCACGGCGATCCTGTCGTTTGTCAAACGTGGATTCGGGGCAAGCATCCTGCCCTTCGATGCCGTGCGCAATCAGCCCGACGGTGTGGAGTTCTTCGTCCCTGCCCACTCCACCAGTCAGCGTGAACTGCGCAAGATCAGGCAGGATAACGGCCGGATGCGGGGTCCAGTTGCCGCGTTCTGGGACCTGCTGAAAGACTAACGGTCAAAGGCGAGCCCCGATGCAACAAATCGAAAACGGCATCCGGTTGGACGACAAGCTAATCCTCAAAGATGACAACCTCGGCGCCCATGCCACCAATCTGAGATCGAGAAATGCGCCGAAGCAGACAGCACTAAGCTTTGATTGCTGTACGCTTCTGCAATGGCCCACCCCCGAGCATGACCAGCCTTGCAATTCCCGATAAGTTCTGTCAGGATTAATTTGCCCAGCCAAGCCTCGATCTGAGCCCGGCTCCATTGTGATCGTTGCAACGGTGCGCATCTCTTCGCGCATTGCAACAAAGGAGGCTGGACATGCTTTTACATCTATTCCTTTCCAACCCGTTCCGCGCCGCCTGGAACGCTCCGCAACAGCCTGGCCTTGCGCCCATCCGAAGCGGAGCCGTTATCGATGTTTGACCACCAAGGCCCGCGCACGACCGAAAGCTGCTGCGGCAGGAGAAACGACCCCATGTCGGTGCGCATCGAAAAGGCCGGCCTGGAGCCCCGCGATCAGGTCGTTCTTCAGACCGCGCGCTACTTTTTCGAGAGCTTTGCAAACCCCGAACACCAGAGCTGGTTGCTTGGGTTCAAATGCCCGACCCTGACCTATGGCGAGATCGACGGGGTCCGCGTCGCGAGCCTTGTGCTCGGTGCGGTGCAGGCGATGCGACAGGCGCGCCAATCCTGTTTCCGGTTCAACAATCCCCATTGCGCAAACTGCGCGCGGCTTCTGTCGGAACATGAGGGGTTGTTCATGCGCAGCTTCATCGCCCTGCGGGAGGGGCGGCGCCCCGTGGCATTCTCCTACGCGATGCTGCTTTGCGAAACCAACCCGGTGGACACGTTCCTGGCCGCGCAAACACGACTGATCAACGCAACCGACGCGCTGGAAATGCAGCCCATGTCCTGAACGCGCAGTCGCATCGTGATTGCGCCCCAATCCAACGCCCCCAGCAGCCAGTTTCGGGAGACTGCCATGTTAGATGCAAAAGAGATCCGGGAGGCGCGCACCCACAAGGCCGGGCGCGCGCGCGACATAGCCCAGGCGCTCGGGCTGCCGGAGGCCGCGCTGGTCGCGGCGCAGGTCGGGCATGATGCCGTGGCGCTGCGCCCGCATCCAAACGACCTGATCCCGGCCCTCGGGGCCCTCGGCCCGATGATGGCGCTCACGCGCAACGACGCCTGCGTCATCGAAAAGGATGGGGAATATACCGACTACCACGGGGGCGATCACGCGACGATGACCCTCAACGAGGGGATCGATTTGCGGATGTTTCCGCGCCACTGGGTGCATGCCTTCGCGGTCTCCGAGCAGGTCAAGAGCGGTCTGCGCCACAGCGTGCAGGTGTTCGACGCCGCAGGCGATGCGGTGCACAAGGCCTATCTGCGCGACGGCGCGGACATGGCGGCCTGGACACGGCTGCAATCGGACCTCGCCCTGCCCGCGCAAACCGACACCTTGGCCCTGAAGGATCGGGAGCCGCCCGAGGGCGCGCGGATCAATCTCGACAAGCGCGACATCCTGCTCAAGGAGTGGGCACGGCTCACCGACACTCACCAATTCCTGCGCCTCTGCGCCAAGCTGAAAATGAACCGGTTGGGCGCCTATCGGATTGCGGAACCCCCCTTCGTGCGGCCGCTTGCGCCTTCGGCAGTGGACACGATGTTGCGCGCGATACAGGTTGCGGGATTCGAGATCATGCTGTTCGTCGGCAATCGCGGCTGCATCGAAATCCACACCGGCCCCCTTCGGCGGATAGAGCCGATGGGCCCCTGGGTGAACGTGCTGGACCCGGACTTCAACCTCCATCTGCGCGGCGACAAGGTCGCGGAGGTCTGGCAGGTCGAAAAGCCGACACAACGCGGCCCGGCTGTCTCGGTCGAGGCGTTCGACGCCGACGGTGTCCTGATCCTTCAGGCGTTCGGCGTTCCGAAGGAAGGCAAGGATACCCGCACCGCGTTCACCGAGATCGTCAACGGCTTGCCGACACAGGAGACCACGGCATGATGTTTCGACTTGCCCTGATCCTGTTTCTCGTGACCGGTCCGGTGCTTGCCTCGGACCGGGTTCTGGCCATCGGCGGGGCGATCACGGAGATTGTCTATGCCTTGGGCGAAGACGCGCGGCTTGTGGGCCGGGACACCACGTCGGTCTTCCCCCCCGAGGCCGAAGCGTTGCCGGATGTCGGTTACATGCGCGCATTGTCGCCGGAGGGCGTGCTGAGCCTCGCGCCGGATCTGATCATCGCCGACGAGGGCGCCGGCCCTGCCGAGGCGCTCGATGTTCTGACCTCCGCGAGGGTTCCGATCGTCATGGTCCCGAACCAGCCCGATGCAGAGGGCCTGGTGAGCAAGATCATGACCATCAGCGACGCGCTTGGCGTCCCGGAGCGGGGGGCGGAGCTTGCCGAGGCTGTCAAGAGCGACCTGGAGAAGGCGCGCGCCCGCGTTGCGGAACTTTCCGACGGGGATGATCCCAAGCGCGTGCTGTTCATCCTGTCGACCCAAGGGGGGCGGATCCTCGCATCGGGCACAGACACCGCCGCAGCGGCGATGATCACCCTGGCCGGCGGCGTCAATGCCAATACCGGTTTCGAAGGCTACAAGCCCCTGAACGACGAGGCCGTTACCGCACTGGCACCCGACCTGATCCTGATGATGGACCGGGGCGGAGATCACGATGTTGCGGTGGACGAACTTCTGGCCATGCCCGCGCTGGCCAGCACACCGGCCGCGCAGAACCGTGCGGTGGTCCGGATGGATGGCCTGTTCCTGCTCGGGTTCGGCCCACGAACAGCACAGGCGGTCCGCGACTTGTCCCTTGCGCTCTATGGCAACTGATCTGAGCCATCAGGCCGGAACCGCCGCGGGCGCCGAGGGGGGGCGGTATGCCCGCGCGATGCGACTGCATCTGTGGCTCTGGATATTTCTGCTTGCCGTATCTGCGTTCTCTTTGGGGATCGGGGCGGCGGGGGCACAGGTGCGTGCCGCGGTCGCAGACTGGATCCGCACCGGCACACTGGATGCGGGGGCGCAGGTGATCCTGTTCGACATCCGCCTGCCGCGACTGGCACTCGGGTTGCTGGTCGGCGCCGCCCTTGCGGTGGCGGGGGCCGTGATGCAGGGACTGTTCCGCAACCCGCTGGCCGATCCCGGCATCGTTGGGGTCAGCGCCGGCGCCGGTCTGGGCGCGATTCTGGCGATCGTGCTCGGTGCGGCCCTTCCGGCCTTTTTCATCGATGCCTTGGGCAATTACCTGATCCCGCTGGCGGCCTTCGCCGGGGGCTGGGGCAGCACGATCCTGCTTTACAAGGTTTCGACCAGGCGCGGGCGGACGTCGGTCGCGACCATGCTCCTGGCCGGGATCGCCCTGGCCGCCTTGACCGGGGCGCTGTCCGGGATCCTGGTCTACATCGCCGATGACAGGCAGTTGCGGGATTTGACCTTCTGGGGGCTGGGCTCCCTGGCCGGGGCGACTTGGACCAAGGTGCTGATCGCGGGCCCCTTGATCGCGGTGGCGTTCCTGTCGGCGCCCTTGCTGGCACGGGGATTGAACGGAATGGCCTTGGGCGAGGCCGCGGCGGCCCATATGGGCGTGGCGCTGGAACGGCTCAAAACCGGCGCCATCCTGATCGTGGCCAGCGCCACGGGCGCGGCTGTCGCGGTGTCGGGCGGCATCGGGTTCGTGGGCATCGTGGTGCCCCATCTGTTGCGCATCGCAGTCGGACCGGATCACCGGACGCTGTTGCCGAATGCGGCGCTCTTGGGCGCGAGCCTTCTGGTGCTGGCCGACTGCATCAGCCGAACCATCATCGCACCTGCGGAATTGCCCATTGGCATCGTCACCGCGGTTCTGGGCGCGCCGGTATTCTTGTGGATCCTGCTGCGCGCGCGGGGGGTCGTGGACCTGTGAGCCTGCATGCGCGAAATATCACCGTCAGGCTGGGTCGCCGGGATGTCCTGTCGGGCGTCGATTTCACCGCGCAACCCGGGGCGCTGACGGCGATCGTCGGGCCCAACGGCTCGGGCAAGACCACCCTGCTGCGCGCGCTGGTGGGCGAGATCGGCGCTTCGGGCGACGTGCGCCTGAACGGACTGCAGACCGCGTCGGCCAAACCCTGGGCGCTGGCGGCGATGCGCGGGGTGCTGCCGCAGGCGGCCTCGCTCGCCTTTCCCTTCACCGTTATCGAAGTGATTACCATGGGGCTGGAGGCGGGGCGTCATGCGGCGCGGCGTACCCTGCCCTTGCAGGCCCTGCAAAAGGTCGGCCTGAGCGGGTACGAAGACCGCTACTACCAGGAACTTTCGGGCGGCGAGCAGCAGCGGGTCCAACTGGCCCGCGTGCTCTGCCAAGTTTGGGAGCCGGTCTCGGCCGAGGGCCCGTGCTGGCTTTTTCTGGACGAGCCTGTGTCGAGCCTCGATATCGGGCATCAGCTCGGTATCATGCGGATTGCGGCGGACTACGCGGCGCGCGGCGGCGGCGTGATCGCCGTGATGCATGACCTGAACCTGACGGCGATGTTCGCCGATCAGGTCGCCCTTCTCAAAGGCGGCGCGATCCGGGCCGTCGGCACCCCGCGACAGGTGCTGACCGACACCAACCTGTCCGAAGCCTATGACTGCGCGGTGCGGGTCAACACGCCCCCCGCGGCCGATCATACATTCATCCTGCCGCACGCCGCGCAAATGTAGCCCCACAATGGGTGGGGCCACGCGCCGCAACGCCCGCCCCCTGGCTCAGAAGGTCCAGGTCAGGAACACGTCAACCGACCGCTTCTGTCCCTCGATCTGGTCGATCGGATCATAGGTCGTGTTCAACAGGTTGTTCAGCGCAACCGTCAGCGACGCGTTCTCGCTGATGTTGACGAAGGCATCGACCTCCAGCAAGCCGAACCCGTCGCCGGACCGCACCACTGCGCCGGTCTCGTCCCGCAAGGTGGCAGAGGTTTCACCCCGCACATGCGCGTCCAGCACCCCGGTCATCCCGAACCAGTCAAAATCGTATTTCACACCGACGCGACCGAACAGTTCGGGCGTGCCTGAATCCTTGGTCTTGAACCCGTTGCCGAAATCGAATTCCCGCCGCACATAGGTCAGCGAGGCGTAGGGCGACCAATTGCTTGCCCCAATCCGGGTTTCGGCCAGAACCTCAAGCCCGAAGGCCTCGGCTGCAGCGATGTTGGTATAGCTCAGCGTGCCGCCACCTGCCCCTGTCAACTCGATGTAGTCGGAGCTGTCGGTATAGAAGAACGTGGCATCGATGGTTGCGCCCGCCCCGTCATAGCGCGCGCCCAGCTCCAGCGTGGTGGCAGTCTCCGGCTCCAGATCGGGATTGCCGATGACCGTTTGGCCGCCTGCGGAAGTTTCGAGGAAAAGCTGGCCCAGCGACGGATAACTGTAGCCTTGCGAGATATTCAGGCGCAGCGCCGTCTCGGGATTCGGGGTCCAGACCAGTCCGGCGGAGCCGAGAAACCTGTCGTCGTCATTGGACCGCGGGGCACTGCGCGTGCTGCGGATAAGCTCTGCATCCACCGCGTAATACCGCCCGCCCAGAAAGCCCGTGACCGTGTCGGAGAGATCGAATTCCTGCAAGGCGTAGAGGGAAGTGGTCTTGATGCTCGCATCTTCCTCGCGGCTATCGACACTCACAACCGGCGGTCCCGGCGGGCCGGGAGGCGGGTTTGCCGTGACAATCGAACTGCGCGCGGTGTCGAGACGGTCGTCTTCATACTCGAACCCGACAAAGCTGCGCCCGATGTCGAAAATCGACAACTCGGCTGTCACATTCAGCCCCCAGGTCCTGCCCTCGTCATCGCTCAGGCCCTGAATGTTCGTCGGCGCATTCGGCACGAACGGCGGCACACCAGTATTCACATCGTTTTCGAAAACCCGGTCGACGGTCTGATAATAGACATCCGCGTTCAGCTTCGGCATCCAGGGCGCGAGGTCCGTCCCTTCATAGAAAGCCGAGTATTTCGTGAGATCCCGATTGGGCAAGGTGATCGTGAAATCGGGATCGTCGGTGAAGACATCCGCCGATTGATCGTAACGCTGGGCTTTGAACATCACGTATTGGTTCGGATCGATCTGGTATCCCAGGTGCACGGCGAGGCTGTCACTGGCACTTTCCGAAGGCACCAGCGTGCGATCGGGCGTCTCGCGGTCCCCGAAATCGGCCGTTCCGGCCGTAATCCGGTAATCGAAGGCCCCGATGGTGCCCCCGACCGAGCCACTGGCGCGGTAGCCATCCGAGCCGCCGAAATAGCCCGCGCCGAACGTGACCTCTGCCGCGGTGTCGGGCGCGCCGCGTTTGGTCACGATGTTGACCACCCCGCCAATGGCGCGCGAGCCCGAGACCACCGACGACGCCCCCCGGATCACCTCGATCCGCTCGATGTTGAGCGGATCCACCAGCACAGGCTGCCCATAGGTCGTGTGGTCGGTCAGGGCTTGCCCATCGACCTTGATCAGAACCCGGCGCTCCGCCTCGCCCCGGATCTGAATACGCTGGATGCCCTGTTCGCCGATGATGACGCCCGGGACGCTTTCGAGGTAACTGCCGATCTTCTCAGGCGCGATGCGGCGCAACTGACCGTCATCGATCACGGTCACACTGGATGGGCTTTCGAAGACAGAGGTCGGCAAACCGGTGCCCAGGACGGTGATGGCTTCCAGGGCTGTGGCGTCCTGCGCGGCGCTGATCCGCGCAGATAGCCCAGTGGCGGTTACGAGAACAGTCGTGATGGTAAGTGCCTGTTTTAGCATGATCAGGTCCTTTGGAGTATTCGGAGCGGACTGCTGCTGGGCGCGAAACCTTGCTGAGCCTGAGGATTAAGAATCAGGGCATGGGGCGCCCGACCTTCGCGCCAAGCCAACGCTGGCGGTCACGTCGTGCGCGCCTGTGTGCGAAGCTCGCCTGCCACCCATGGGCGCGATGAACTCGAATTTGCAGATCATGGTCATTCTCGCGCCGCCTTTCGTTGGCCTTGGCCCTGCGGGTCAAAACATCCATGCGTGGCGAGACGCGCACCCTGGCCAAGGTCGGCAGGTACGGCATCATTGCTGCGATTGACATTTCCGATAAAAACAGTAAGAAATCAGCTTAGCAAGTGTTAACGCAGACTTTCCGGAGCGCACCGCACAGCGGGGTCACAAGGTCCTGCACTGTGACGCCCCACACCACCACGCAAGCCCTGACCCGTCCTGGATGCGGTCACCGCCAGCATATCGCACACACCTTTTCGAGGGTTGCATGATGGCGCGAATACCTCCCTTCCCGACGTGGGTCGCATGGCTCACAGCTCACCCCACCATCGCACGATGGGTTCTGGCAGCCCCGGTTGCGATATGCTCCACGTTGTTTGTCATGCTCATGCTTCCGCAGGTGTTTCCACCCGGAATGAATGGCGGGGCATTTCTGCTCTTACCCTTCGCATTGGTTTTCATGCTCTGGGCGGCCGTTTCGGTCGTACCGGCGATCGCAGGGCCAATGGGCCTGAGCATTGGGGTCGTGTTGGGATTGGCGTTGGTCGAAATGGCCTTCCTCGTCAGCGTTTTTCAGTGACGCCTGCAAAGCACGCCCCGGACCCGCTCGCCGCTCAAGGCCCTCAACCACACTGCCGAAAGACATTCGCATGATCGATCTCGCCTCGCTTGCCCTGCTCGACCTCAGCGCGCTTCAGAGCTTCATGGCGCAGGGGGGGCCGGCCATCTGGGTCATTGCTGGCCTGTCGGTCATCACGCTGACCGTCATACTCTGGAAGCTGTGGCGTTTCGCTCGGATCGGGGCGTGGTCTGGACAGCGCGCCGACCGCGCCGTGCAGCATTGGGTAAAGGGCGACATGGGTGCTGCGCACCGGGCTTTGAGCGGGCAACAGGGGGTGCGGGCCAGACTGGTGGCGCGCGCCCTTGCGGCCCTGGACGATCCTGGCCTGTCTTTCGAGGGCGCAAAGGAGGAAACCTACCGCATCGCCCAGCGCGAGCTTGCGCAGTCACGCGCCGGGCTGCGGGTTCTGGAGTTGATCGCGACGATCGCACCGCTCATCGGCTTGCTGGGTACGGTGCTGGGAATGATCGCCGCATTTCAGGCCTTGCAAGACGCAGGCGCGCGCGCAGACCCCGGCACGCTGGCCGGTGGCATTTGGGAGGCGCTGCTGACGACGGCGGCGGGCATGGCTGTCGCCATCCCTGCCTCGATGGCGCTGAGTTATTTCGAAAGTGTCGTGGACCGGATCAGGCAAGATATGGAGGATCTCGCGACCCGGATCTTCATTCGCGCCGAAACCCGGGAGCTGACACCGAAACCGCTCCAGCGGGCCGCCGAGTGACCAGCTTTCGCCTCGATCCCACCCGGCCGCGTCGGCGGCCGAGCCTGACACCGATGATCGACGTGGTTTTCCTGCTGCTCGTGTTTTTCATGCTGGCGGCACGGTTCGGCTCGGACACGGGCCTGTCGCTGACACTGGCCGGCGGCAACAGCGGGGCGTATTCCGGCCCACCACGGGTGATTGACGTGCTGCCGGAGGGACAGCGTCTGAACGGTGTGGCACTGGACGAGGACGCCCTCCGCGCCACGCTTGCCGACCTGACCGCATCACCAGACGACCTGATCATCCTGCGGAGCCGGGACGACGCGGTTCTGCAACGGCTGGTCGATCTGGTCGCGACACTGGAAGCCGCGGGATACACACGCTTCGCAATCCTGGAGTAGTCCCGTGCGCATTCCACCGCCCCCGAAACCTCTGCGCAACGAGAGCATCATCCCGATGATCAACGTGGTGTTCCTGCTGCTGATCTTTTTTCTGATCACCGCCGAGATCCGCCCCGCGGATCCGATCGAGGTCGTGTTGCCCAGCACCGAAGACCAGGAGTTGGCATCCGAAACGCCGGTGCGGCTGTTTCTTTCGGCCGATGGCCTGATTGCCTTCGACGCGTTCACCGGCGAAACCGCGCTGGCCGCAGCCCTGGAAGAATATGGGCCCGAGCCGGGCGTTCCCTTGCAGATCCGCGCCGATTACCGGGTCCCGGGCACCGCGCTTGCAGCTTTGCTGCGCCGTCTGGCCGAGGCCGGGATTCGCGACGTCGAGTTGACCACGGCGCCGTCGTGACCATGGTGCGTCAGCTCGAACTGCCCGCGTTTGTGATGCTCGCAACCGTCCTGCATTTGGGCTTGTTTCTGACGCTGCCCGAGGGCGCGGCCGGAGATGCCGGCGCAGGCGGCGATGTCGCGATCAGCCTGACCGCCATATCGGGAGACCTCGACGCACTCGTCGAGGCGTTCGAGACACCGCCCGAAGCTTTGACCCGCGCACCGCAGATGGACCCGACGCCACTGGCCCCGGATCAGCCGCCCGAGGCCATCAGCCCCGCCACGCCCGCAGCGCCCCCGCCCGAGCCGCCGCGGACCCTGAGCGCCCCATCCGAGACGCCACCCCTGCGCCTCGATACGGCGCCTCCCACCCCAGCGGACCTGCCTCGGCCGGACGCGCTTGCGGATCTTCCACCGCCCGCCCTGCCGTCACTGGATATGCCGCAGGCAATACCGACGCCCAGGGTGGCAGAGCCGGACCCTGCACCCGCACCTGCGCCGCCTGCAGCGCAGATGCCTCCCCCCGACCCTGCCACACCGCCGCCCCCGCCTGCGCCGCCTGCCCCGCCGGAGCCCGCGGTCGCGCAAGCCCAGCTGCCCGAGGCCGCCAAGTCACCGCCCGCGCCACGGCCAGAGCGCGCACAAGCGCCAAAAGCAGAAACAGCGGCTGCGCCGCAACCCGCCGCGCCGCCGCAGAAAGCCCAAAGGGCGAAAGGTGACGGCGATGCGGCAGCGGCCGGTCGCGGAACGCAGACCGACATATCCAGCCTCAGCCCCGGTGTCCGCGAGCGCCTCATGACACGCTGGGGCAGTCAGATCCGGGCCCGAGTCGAACGGCGCAAACCCTCGGGAACACGAGACCGCGGCACGGCCGTCGTTCGATTGGTGGTGTCGACCGAAGGTCAGCTGGTTGCCGTCAGTCTGGCGCAAAGTTCAGGCGTGGCCGCGATAGACGCCGCCGCGATCAGCGCGGTCCAGCGCGCAGGCAGGTTCCCCAAGGCGCCCAGGGACCTCGATGGCACGCAACATGCCTTCACCTTGCCCATTCGGTTCGGAAGGTAGCAGGGCCGCCGGTCCAGGCGCGCGGCCCCAAGCGCCGGGAACACCGGCGCGCTCAGACCGAGATCAGATGATTGTCCCAGCGCAGCGCCGTTTGGGCCGTGCGCACGGGCGCTCGGTTGGCAAGCGCCACCAACTGCCCGACCCCCGAGGTGGCCAGAAAACCTGTGCCCGCCTTGACCACACCACAGACATCCGTCAGCTCATACGCCTCCAGAAACGTGAGGCTCCGCGCGTCATGGCATTGCAGGGTGTTGCCCCGCGGCGAGGTCACGGCGATCGTTGCCCCGTCCCGCGAGATAGCGATGCTGCCCACATAGCCGGCAAGCGCTCGCATTTCAGGCGCGGGGGCATGCACCAGGCGCGGCTCCGATCCCCGACGATGCAGACCGGCGAGTGCGGCGACCGGACCATCACCCTGCCATTGCATGCCAAACGCCACCGCGCCGTCAGGGGCTACGGCAAGATGGCGGATGGAATTCCGGTGCAGTTCCGGGGGAAGCTCTGCGATCTCGATAATCCGGCCCTGATCGAGATATGCAAGGTTGGGCCGCATGGTCGGGATATTGAGCTTGGCGCGGCCGCTGTCGGGGTGGGTATCGATCCCGCCATTGGCAACAATAAGCGTATCGGTGCCCGGCAAACGCTCAATATCATGGGGGCCGATACCGCCGCTGTCCCATTCGCCCAGGCGGATGTAACCTCTTGTCACGTCCCAGAGCCCGACACGCCCGCGCCCGGCCTCGTAGTCATTCTCGGTCGTATAGAGCAAGCTGCCATCGGCACTGAAGGTCCCGTGACCATAGAAATGCCGCCCCTCGGGGGTCTGTAGCATCGCCTTCTGCGCGCCGGAAACACAGTCGAGAACCAATGCGAACCGACCCGGACGGCGGGCAAAGGCAACGGCTTCCGGGCGGCTCGGATGTGCCGCTGCCGCGTGGCCGCGGGCGGGCAAGGGCACCTCGAACCGGACCCGCAACGCCGCATCGATCCCACACAGCACATAGCGGCCATCGGAGGTGACTGCCGCAGAAAGAAATGCCGGGGACCCCGCATCGGCCCATGTCAGCGCAGGTGTCAGACCCGCCGAAAGCAGGCCGCCCAGAAAGGCACGTCTCCCAGACAAACCACCGGCCATGTCAGTCCCCGTCCAGGGCGTTGAACCCGGCGTAGACCCCGATCTTCGGGCCAAGTCGGTCAGACACCGTGCTACGGATTTCGTTGACCGATTGCTGGATCACTTCGACTTTGAGGCGCGTTTGCGGCGCCGTCACACTGGCAAAGATGGGATCATCCAGCGCCTTCAGCCGCGACTGTGCACGGGCGAACTGGTCCCCAAGCCGCTCTCTCAAAGCGGCGTTGCCGGTGGCAAGACGCAGCGCCAGATCCTCGACCGACGCAAGACTGATGGCCACATGGCGCGCCGACCGACCGGACCGGCGCGCCTCGGCCCGCATCGGGCGGGGGCGCTCGAACGTACCGAGGGGGCGCCCGAGGCGGGTGTCGGCGGTGAATTGCAGGCCCGTGGTCACCGCTTTGAACATCTCCTGCAAGGCTTCCTGTTCGGTGCGATACACCCCATCGGCTCGCGGGGTGCGCAACAGGTCTGCGTACCGGGTTTCCCAATCTGCCAGAATTGCGGCGGCGGTTGCGGCAATATCGGCCGTTATCGTCCGAACGAGAGTGCATCGAAAATCGGCATTGCCGACGGTGCTCAGCCCGGGGTCATAGAGCAGGAATTCCAGTGCGTAGAACCCCCGCGCAGCGATCGAGACGTCGGAATAGGTCTCGCCCCCCTGCGCGACCGGATCCTCCGTGGCGATCAGATCGCTCAGCACGCGCGGGGTTGCGCCGCGACTGTCGGGCCAGAATGCCAGGGCAAAGGCGCGGTCGTCCACTTCGGTCGGGCCGAAGCGCAGATGGCTGGCCGCGATCCAGGCATCGAATGCCGCGCCATAGGCCGCGCGCAATTCCGGCGCGTCCGCGCGACACTCCTGCGCGGCGGCATGCGACAAGTCAGCAGATGTCTCTGACAGCATCGCGAAGCGTGGTAGGATATGGTCGCTGACAATTCCGTCGATATCCGGGGCATTATCGTCCGCAAACGCCAGAACCGGGGCACAAGTCAGAAGGAAAGTCACAAGGAGATGCTTCATAGGCTTTCCAAAAACGCGATAAGAGCCTCGCGGTCTTCGGTAGACATAGCCACGACCGCATCGCGATGGGGTTGCGCCTCCCCCCCGTGCCACAGGACGGCCTCCAGCAGGGACCGCGCGCGTCCGTCATGCAGGAAATAGGTATGGCCGCTGACCGTCTCGGTCAGACCGATCCCCCAGAGCGGCGGCGTGCGCCATTCGCGCCCCGTGGCACGGGCCTCGGGGCGGTTGTCCGCCAGCCCCGGCCCCATGTCGTGCAGCAACATGTCCGTATAGGGCCAGATCAACTGGAAGCTCTGCTCGGGCCGGTCAGCCAGCCGGTGTGTCACGAAACTGGGTGTGTGACAGGAAACGCAACCGGTGTTGTAAAACACCTCCTTGCCGCGCAGCACCTCGGGGGTGTCCACGTTGCGCCGGGCCGGAACGCCGAGGTTGCGGCTGTAGAAAGCGACAAGATCCATCCCCAAGGCATCGATTTCCGTCCCCCGCGCATCGCCATCGCCGTGAACGGCGGTTTGGCACGCGGCCTGGGCGGGCGTGCATTCCCCGGCGCCAGCCGGAAAGAGCGGATTGGAGATGCCAATATCACCTGCAAAGGCACCCGCCGATTGCTGCATGACGGTGGGATTGCCCGCCTTGAGCCCAAAACGCCCGAGCATGGGCTGGTCATATTCGAACGACCAGACGATGTTGGGGCGCCCGGAAATACCGTCGCCGTCCAGATCCTCGGGATCCGCACGGGCCAGGATATCGGCCGCTGGGATCGCCTCCAGCAGGCCCAGACCGATCATCTGCGGGGCGACGCGGGGCGACAGCATCGCCTCCGGATGCAGCGGGCCATAACCCAGGTTGGCCGCGGTGTAGGTCGGGTGGCGCAACGACACCTCGGTGCCGTCCGCGAGCACGACGATGTCCTCAGTATAACGCACGTCCAGCCGGTATTCCGCCGCGTGGCCCTGGACCGCGAAATCCTGCAACTGGGTGCCGTAGGTCGGGTCCGGCAGGGTCGCGATATACCCTTGGATCTCGGGTATCCCCGCATCCACAGGCCCGGGAATCGACACCCGCAGAAACATCGAGATTGCATTATCGTCGGCGTTCTCCGGCGGATGGCCACGCCCGTCCTTGATGTGGCAGCGCTGGCATGAGCGCGCATTGAAGATCGGGCCCAACCCGTCAGACGCGAGCGTGGAGGCGGGCGACGAAACCCACAGCTTCCGGAACAGCCCATTGCCCAGCTTGAAGGTCATTTCATCTTCGAAGCTGATATTGCCGGAAGGCAGCGAGAAGGCGTTCGGGTTGTCCAGCGCCCGCACCGTAGCCGCCCCGGCGGAGCGCTCCTCGAACTTCGCCGCGGCGCTGAAATCCTCGGTCAGCGCCGTGACAGCCGCGATCCGCGCCGCCTCCTCCGCGGTTCTGGGCACGACGTTCAAATGGGGATCACCGAGACTGGCGAAGGGGCTGTCGGCCCATGCGGCGGGCACGGCAGCAAAGATATACAGGAGCGCAGGGATGTGGCGGGTGAGCATGGCGGCAACTCGGCGCGGTATGGAGGGAAAAGGCAGGCCTCCGCAGAGGCCTGCCGTGAGCTTGATGCGGCGCGCGCGCAAGGCCGCACGGACCGCGCGTGGATCACTCGAACACAGCGCTCGGGTTGTCGAGGCTGTCGGAGCCTTCGATCTCGATCCCTTCGGCATTCAACACGGCGATGACCCGCTCGATCGACCTTGTCTGATCCACGAGTCCGTTCACCCCGCCCATGATCAACGCCTCGCCCGCGGCATTGCCTTGCTCCAGCATCTGGTCATAGGCAAACCCGGCTTCGGCGGCGGTCTTGATCCGTCCCAATTGCATCACGGCCATGGCCAGCTTGCCCTGCATCTCGGCATCGAGTGCCGGATCGGCCGCCACCACCAGATCGGACAGGGCCGGCCCCGAGACCAGCGTGCCATCGACGCGGACATACTCTCCGAGATAGACGTTCTGGATGCCGATGCCGTTATAGAAGTGATCGTTATGGGTATTGTCGGCAAAGCAGGAATGTTCCTCTTCGGGATCGTTCAGCATGACGCCAAGCCGCATCCGCTCCCCCGCCGTTTCGCCATATGAAAGCGACCCCATGCCCGTCAAGATCGCGGCGATCCCGGCCTCCGCATCGGCGGTCAGTTCAGCCCGCGCGGCCCCGTCATCGGCCCATTGTGCCACCATCCATTCCAGATCGGATACCAGAAGGTCGGTCGCCGCCTTCAGGAACGCCCCGCGTCGGTCGCAGTTGCCATTGGTGCAATCGTCCCCCGGAGCATAATCGGTCCAGGGCCGGTCGCCTGGCCCGGCACCGTGACCGTTCAGATCCTGTCCCCAGAGCAGGAATTCGATGGCGTGATACCCGGTGGCCACGTTTGCCTCGACCCCGTCCGCCTCGTGCAGCGTTTCTTCCAGAAGAGCCGGCGTGATCTCGGTCGCGTCAACCTCCGCGCCCGACAGCGTGAAAGTCGGGCTTGCAATCACATTGAGGGAGGCAAACGCGTTCTCGTCGGTCGGCCCGCCGTAAGAGGCGTCCACATAGTCGATCAGCCCCTCATCCAGCGGCCAGGCGTTCACCTTGCCTTCCCAATCATCGACGATGGCGTTTCCGAACCGGTAAACCTCGGACTGTTGATAGGGGACGCGCGCAGCAAGCCACGCCGCACGCGCAGCGGTCAGAGCCTCGGCAGAAGGCGTCGAAACGAGGGCGTCGACCGCCGCTTGCAGTCGCTGTGCAGTGATCAGGCTGTCTTCGTACTTGGCCACGGCCATGTCCGCGTAGTGATCCAGAACCTCTGCGGGTTCTGTGGCGAAGGCAGGCGTCGCAAGCACCAGCGCGAGCGCTGTGGAAAGGTGGGGCAGTCGTGTCATCGGGGCTGTTCCTGTATGTGGAGAGATCGTGAAATCGAAAAAAGGGCTGTTGCGCGCCCTAAGGCGCCGGATCAAAAGTCACATTCGAATTGTCGGATCTGTAGCGATCGGCGATCCATTCCGCAGACGTCTCGTCCGTCTCGGCAGAAGCCATGAGCGCCTCCAGCGGATCGGTGTCTGCAAGACGTCGTGCCTGCGCGGTGGATGATTGGCTTGTATTTGGGTGCAACTTCCAGGCCCTGTTTTGTGTCATGCGTCGGGCTTCCCCGACCAAGGGACGGAGTGGCTGGAACTGACGGAAAGTTGAGTTAATCAGTCGGAAAAGTCAACCCGACTGGTTTTGTCAAGAACTCGTCGGGCCGTTTTGTCGCGACTTGCTCGTTCAGGGCAAATCGCTGCACGCGCGTGACTTGGCGCCGGCGAGTTGGTTCGATCTTGCTCTAACCTCAGGTGCCATGTCGGCGTGACCGGATTGGGAGCCATTTCAGACAAGTGTGAACTGCGAAGTGAAACAGGGAAGGACTGCTCGAACAGTCCACAACCCAGGCCTGCAAATCGAAGGGGATCGAACAACCGGCGTGGGGATTGATCAGGGCTTCCTTCGTCCGGTGGCAGAGTATCTCCCACCGCGCCCTCATGCCCGCCGGCGCAGTAGCCAGACAAAGAACGCGCCTCCGATCAGACCGGTGACGATTCCAATGGGTATGTCCTCAGGCGCCATTACGGTGCGGGCCGCGATGTCGGCCCAAACAAGAAAGATCGCGCCGACGAGCGCGGAAGCTGGCAGCACGCGGGCGTAATCGCCACCGACCAGCATCCGGACGATATGTGGGATCATCAGTCCGACGAAGCCGATGATGCCCGAGAAGGCGACCATGCACCCCGTCAGCAGCGCGCCCACGACAAAAACCGACAGTCGAAAGCGGGCGATGGGTATGCCAAGGGTCGAAGCCGTCTCGTCGCCAATCGTCATGGCATTGAGCCGACTGGCATTCGCGAGAAACCAGAGCCCGCAACCGACAAGGATCACCGCCGGAAAGAGCAGCTGGTCCCACTGCGCAAGGCCGAGACCGCCAAGCATCCAGAAAACGACAGTATGGGTCGCGCGCGGGTCGCCAATGAAGATCAGGATATTCGCGCAGGACATGACGATGAAGGACACGGCCACGCCCGCCAGAACGAGTCGGTCGGCACCCGTCGCCTGCGCGAAGCTGGTCACGCCAAGGACAAGCAGCGTGGCGGCCAACGCCCCCGCAAAGGCCAAGAGCGGAACGGTCAGCAGGCCGAGGAACAGCCCGGTGTGCAACAGCGCAAGGATCGCTCCGAATGCCGCACCTGACGAAATGCCGAGCAGATGCGGGTCCGCCAGCGGGTTGCGGGTGACCGATTGCAGGCTGGCCCCGACCAGCGCCAGCCCCGCCCCTACCATTGCCGCGAGAAGCGCACGCGGAAGGCGGATCTCCCAGACGATTGCAGCCTGTCCGGTTGTCCAGTCGGGCGTCAGCAGCCCCGGCAAAATCCGATCCGCCATGATGCCCCAAACCGTGCCAAGCGGCACGGCGACCGCGCCCAAGCTGACCGCGACGGAGATCGAGAGCAGCAGCACCGCAACCCCCGCCACCGTCAGCGACGGCATCACGAAGGCCCGGCGTGCGGGCGCTCCAACCCGGGTCTCGGTCATTCTGCGCGGAACGCTTCGGCGAGCGTCCTCACTGCGCCGATGTTGCGCGGGCCGGGCGTCGCCTCGACGTATTCGAGCGTGACGAACCGGTCATTCCTGACCGCAGACAAGTCAGCGAAAGCGGGGTTTTGCATCATGAAATCGCGCTTCTGCGCCGCCGTGACGTCGCCATAGTTCACGATCACGATGACCTCGGGGTCGCGTTCCACCACCGCCTCCCAGCCGACGGTCGTCCAGCTCTTTTCGACGTCGTCCATGATGTTGGTTCCGCCCGCGGCCTGGATCAGGGCATTCGGCATGGCGTAGCGGCCGGCAGTGAAGGGCATGTCCTCGCCACTGTCATAAACGAAAACGCGGGGGGCGTTCTCCAGAGGTGTCATTTCGGCAAGGATCGCATCGAGTTCCGCGCGGTAGCCCGCCACCAGCGCCTCGGCGCGTTCCGCGACGCCGAAGATACGTCCGAGGTTCAGGAGATCGGCGTACATGTCATCCATCCGCGCGGGGGGCTTGTCCATGATATGGGTGCAGCTTTCGGTCAGCTCGTAAACCTGGATGCCAAAGGGCGCGAGTGTGTCAGGCGTCACCTCGCCGCCGACCCGCATGCCGTAGTTCCAGCCCGCGAAGTAGAAATCCGCACCCGCGCCGATGAGGACTTCCTTGGATGGGTATTTCTCGGAAAGTTCCGGCAACTCCCCAACATCCGCGCGCATGGCTTCGTCGAGCTTGTTCCAACCATTGATGCCGGTGAAGCCGACCATTCGCTCTGTCAGCCCAAGCACGAGCATCATTTCGGTCAGATTGACATCATTGGACACGGCCGCCTTGGGAGGGGCGTCGAACGTAACCTCGCGATCGCAGCTCTGGACGGTGACAGGATGCGCAAAAGCCGGGCCGGCAAACGCGAGAAGGGCGAGGGAAAGCAGGGGTCGCATGTTGGATCCTTGGGATTAGAGATGGAACGTCAGGTGAGGGTCGCCGCTGGGCGCAAGGGTCTGGCGCGAGACGCGGACACCGAAGGCGCGCGCGATCAGATCTTCGCTCAACACCTCGCCCGGCGGGCCGCAAGCCAGAGCCTGGCCGTCCGAGAGAACCAACACCTCATCTGTGTGGGTCGCGGCCAGATTGATGTCATGGAGCGAGGTGACGATGGTCGGACCCAGGGTGCCGATCAGGTCCAACACTTCCAGTTGATGGCGGATATCGAGGTGATTGGTCGGTTCGTCCAGAACAAGCAGCCGTGGCTCCTGCGCCAGTGCGCGCGCGACCATGACACGCTGACGTTCCCCGCCCGACAGTGTTCCGAACATGCGATCGGCAAAGGCCGCAAGGTCCAGCCTGGCGAGGGCGGCGCGCACGATCCGGGCATCGCTGTCCCCAGCCGAGGCCAGGCCACTGCGATGTGGTGTTCGGCCAAGGGCCACGATCTCGCGCACGGTCAACGCGAAGTCGGTGGGCTGCTCCTGCAATACTACAGCGATCGAGCGGGCCACCTCGCGGGCTGAGATCGACCAGATGTCCACTCCGTCCAGCAGCACTCTTCCGCCGGCAGGGCGGAGATAGCGATAGAGCAAACGCAGCAGTGTGGACTTGCCCGCGCCGTTCGCTCCGACGACGCCGAGTATACGGCCAGGGGCCAGCGCGAAGGAGGTCGGGTGCAGGACGGACGCGCCACGCTTCGGAGCCCAGCTCAGATCCTCGACCAGCAGAGCGGCGGCCGTCACTGGACCGGCCCCGCCTCGGCGACGATCAGTGCAGCCGGCACGCGGGCCAATGTCGTGCGCTGCAGCTTGCCCGGCCGCGTGGTCGAGGAGCACCAACCGTCGTCCAGGTCGCGATACTGCCGTGCGAAGGCAACGAGATCTTCGATGTCCTGCCCCGGCTCGATGTCACCGAACAGGTACGTCGCCTTGGCGGATGCGTGGTAAGCGACAGTGCAGGGTCTATCGCAGCCGGCCATACAGGCCACACCCGAAATCTCAAAATCGTTCGACAGGAGACCTCCGGCCGCTTTGAGCGCCGCGCGCAAGCGGTCGATCAGCTCAAGGCCAGGGCGGCAGTCGCGGCCCTTGTGTCGGCACGACGTGCAGATCGTGATCCTGTGGGAATGATATCCGGTTGCGTCCATGTCGCCCTCCGCGAATACGCGAGAGCGGACATCGGACATGCAAACCGGAGCGGAACGCGCCCGTATGAAACATCATGACCTCCTGCCCAGACACCCCGCCTGGTCGAGTTGCATTTGGCGCCGAAAGCGCACCATCGATGGCAGGTCTCCTGACTCGCGGGTCACGGCTTCCCCGAACCTTCCCGGACCGCATCGGTCCAGTGGTGTCCACGGGGTCGCTCACCGCTCACAGTTGCGGGGGCAGTCACGGGTTTGGTGCCTGATGGCTACGCCTCACCGTGTTCCCTTTTCATCCCTTCACCCTCGCGGGTTTCGGGAACCATCGATCAGAGCATCGCTTGAATACCAATCCTGGTCAAGAACAAGCGCGGATCAGGACCCAGTTGGCCAACACAAGCCAGCGACAGGTTCGATGCGTTCCCTAGAGCTTCGTTGTGTTTGACTGATCACCGCGCGTAGCGCGCCGCTGTCAGCCCCTCCATCGAGATTTCAGGCGGTTTTCCCATGACCACATCGGCAACGGCCCGGCCCGAGCCACAAGCCATGGTCCAGCCCAGCGTCCCATGCCCGGTGTTCAGGAACAGGTTTTCGTAACGCGTCGGGCCGAGAACCGGCGTGCCATCGGGCGTCATCGGGCGCAAACCCGTCCAACCTTCGGCACGAGAGAGATCGCCGCCCTTGGGAAACAGATCGCCAATCACATGCCGTACCGTGTCGGTGGCATGCGGGCCCAGGCGATTGGAATAGCCCACGATCTCGGCTTGCCCCGCCACGCGGATACGATCGCCCAAGCGGGTGATCGCGACCTTGTGCGTCTCGTCCATGATCGTCGATTGCGGGGCGAACGCGTCGTTCGTGACGGGGAGCGTGACGGAATAGCCCTTGACCGGATAGACCGGCAGCCTGATCCCGATGGGGTTCAGAACGTTCACGGCGTAACTGCCCATGGCACACACATAGGCGTCCCCGGAAATACGCCCGGCAATTTCCGTGTCCACACCCGAGATCTTGCCATTCTCGACGGCGATGGCCTTGATGGTTTGGCCGTACTGGAACTCAACGCCCATTTCGATGCACTTGTCGGTCAAGGCAATCGTGAACATGCGGCAATCGCCGGTGCGGTCCGAAGTCAGGCGTAATCCGCCGACGAATTTTCCGCGGACTTCCGCCAAGGCCGGTTCTACTTCTATACAGGCATCGCGCCCGAGCACCTCGTATGGCGAGCCGTACTCGGCCAAGACCGCTTGATCGGCCTTGGATGCTTTCATCTGTTTGGCGGTGCGGAAAAGTTGCAGCGTGCCCATCTGGCGTCCGTCGTATTCGATACCGGTGTCGGCGATCAGATCCGGCATGACATCGCGCGAATAACTGGACACACGCACCATGCGCCCCTTGTTGATCGCGTAGCTTTCGGCGTTGCAGTTGCGCAGCATCTGCAGACACCATTTCCACATGGTCGGGCTCAGGAGCGGCATGATGAACAACGGACGACGTTTCATGAACATCCATTTGACCGCCTTGAGCGGAATACCCGGCGCCGCCCAAGGCGAGCTCATCCCGTAGCTCAACTGCCCCGCGTTGGCGTAACTCGTCTCCAGGCCCGGACCGGTCTGACGGTCAATGACCACGACCTTTACGCCTTGCTTGGCCAGGTAATATGCGGTGGTGACGCCGATGACGCCCGCGCCCATGATAACGACTTTCATGACAAGCCACTTTCCTTGATCAGGTTTGTCACGATCGAGACCCAACCTGCCGTTAATTCTCTTGCTGATGAGCGCCACCTTACAGGAAGGGCGCCGGTCAAACCGGGGAAATCGCGATGCGCGGCGTCACCGGGTCGCTGCGGGTTGTTCCACCTGAATGATGGTCAGCATCCGTCGCTGGTTTCCCCTTGTCTCCCAGTGGAAACTGGCGCCTTCCGCCAAGCCCAGCAGGGCGACACCGATCGGCGTCGTCACGGACACCCGGAGCCGGGCAATATCGGCCTCTTCGGGATAAACGAGGGTCACGGACTTTTCCTGTCCGGTCGCCTCATCGCGATAGGTCACCCTACTCCCCATACTCACGACATTTTTCGGCATCTTGGAGGGTGCCACGATACGCGCGCGCGCGATTTCGTCGAACAAACGGTCCGCAAGTGCGGGCTGACGCCGCATCATGCCGTCCGCCAGCCCCTCGAGATGCTCGAGATCATCCGCATTGATGACAATTTTCGGAGAACGTTTGGTCTGCTTTTTCGTAGCTTGAAGTGATGTAGACATCTGAAAATGTCCTTCTTGTTTAACTGTGGAATGTGGAGTCGGGGTTGAGGTCAGGTCGCGTGGTCAACTGCGATCACGGCAAGTCTGCCAATGCGACCATTCCCGAAGAGCAGAGGGGCACGCTGCCCCACCTGCATACCGATCAATGTAGCGCCCAAGAGCGACGCTACCGGAATGAGAGCACTCGTTGGCCCCTTGCGCACGCGGTGGACCAGTTGCCCCCTTAGGGGGTCACCACCATCGATCGCGTAGGTAACGCGAGATCCCCCAACCACGAGATCGCCCTGGTGCAGGTTTTCCGAGGGCCGTGTGTTCATCACCTTGTTGGCAAGCACGTAGACCAACAGTTCCGAGGCTGGCGGTATCGCGCACACACAACTTTCCAGATGCTCTTGCAACTGCCGGTAATCCGCCGCAGGCAAGCGGGTCCGTCTATCCTGCAAGGCGCCGGATGAAGGCTCAAGCTCTACTTCCGGGTGATCGAGATCGAACATGATTTCTCCTCGGGGCGAACGCCCGCTGTCACGATTTTTGCAAGTGAGGAGACCCCGGGAAGTGTGTTAGGCGCAGGCGCCTAGTCCCCCCGGGGAAGCGGGCGGTTCAGCAGTAGAAATCGGAAATGATCTACGTGTTCCAGCATGCATCGAACGTAGGGACTGGCATCGCTGTCGTCAATCTCGGTTGCTTTGCACCGGCACGTTTGCGCGGTCCTTGGCCAATGGCCCAGGATCCACACAAACCGCGGTAATTTTGGCAGCCCAAGCTCTGACAGGCGCCGAGTCCAGAGTCAGCCCGTTTGCACCATCCGCTTCGAAAATCATCCACCCGAAAGCCCGAGAGAGCACTTCATAGCGACCCTTGCCCGAAAGCGCATCATGATCGCTGGTAGGCTCTGCCGAAAAGGCTTGCAGGGAACCTCACTCGCGCCTGAAGACGACAGCCGTCAAGGTTTTGCGCTTGGCAACCGAGACCGGTACTGGCACTGGCGGCAGGAGCGTCAGACTGTTCAAACCGACCCCTTCGGCAAGGCCACCATGGCTTGTCGGACCGTTTGATCTGCCTTTTGCAGCATCTCGAAGGCCTCGAAACGTTTTTGATGCAGCGCCAAGATCTCGGCAGACGACGGGTCGAAGCGTGCTTTGACAGACGACATCGCGGACATTGCCGATTGGATTGTCGGATACGCCCCAGCCGCGACCGCTCCCAACATCGCGGCGCCAAGCAACACGGGTTCGGCCGAACGTGTCGACAGCACCGGAAAACCGCTCGAGTCCGCCAGAAGCTGCTTGATCGTATCGCTTTCCCCGGCACCGCCGCTGACCACGATGGTCGAAGGTCGCACTCCATGCTGGCCTTGCGCCTGCATGATCTGCCTCAGCCCGTATCCGACGCCGAGGACCGCGGCGACATACGTAGCAAGGAGGTCCTCGAAATCCGCAGACAGCGTCAGGCCCAAGATCGCGCCCGTGGCCCCCGGGTCTGCAAACGGGGCGCGGTTGCCGAGGAAATCCGGCACCACCACGCGCGCACCGGCGAGCAAAGCAACTTCGCTTTTTTCCGAGACGCGGCGGTCAACTTGGCGCAGGAGATAGGTTTGCAATGACAGCCCCTCGGCCCGGGCGGCTGCCTCGGCCTCGGCGCTGGCGGGATGGACGGTCACGAGATGCGCAATGGCTTCGCCCGCTGCGGATTGGCCCCCTTCGGACAACCACATGCCTGGCACCATGGCAGAGTAATAGGGCCCCCAGACACCGGGCACCCTGTGCGCTTCGGGCGATGTCGACATGGTGCAGGCCGAGGTGCCAAAGACGTAGGCCATCGTGGCCTCGGGACCGCGCTCGGGATCGGCACCGACCGTGCCGATCCCGCCCGCGTGCGCATCGATCAATCCCGCTGCAACAGGTATCCCGGCCAAAAGGCCCATCTGAGCGGCGGCGCCATGGCTCAGGCCTTGGGCCAACGCAGATCCAGGAGGCACTATCTCAGTCCCGATGCGGGAGAAGTTCTCCGACGCCAGTTCCCGCAAACCGATTTCTTCGAAATAGCTGTTATCCCATCGATCCTCATGCGCGAGGTAGGTCCATTTGCATGTCACCGTACAGCAAGAGCGTGCCAGTGACCCGGTTGCGGCCCAGGTAAGGTAGTCGACAAGATCAAAAAACTGCCCGGCAGCCGCGAAGCTCTCAGGCATGTTCTCCCGCAGCCAAAGCAGTTTCGGGGTCTGCATCTCCGGCGAGATCGCACCACCGACAAATTCCAAAACGGGATACTCCTTGGCGTTTATCCGAGCGGCTTGATCGGTGGCACGCTGGTCCATCCAGACGATGACATTGCGCGCGACATCGCCCGAGGCGCTGACACTGAGCGGGCGCATGTCGCCGTCCAAGGCAACCAGGGAACAGGCCGCGTCGAAGCCGATGCCGCGGACCTCTTGCGGAGAGATCCCCGCGTCGGAGATTGCCCCACGCACGCAGCTGCAGACCGCCTGCCAGATATCATCGGAGGACTGCTCTGCGATGTTGCCAAGTGCGCGCCACATCTGGATGTCGTGCTTCCTGCTGGCAAGAAGGGTCCCTTCGAGATCAAAAACCCCTGCGCGGGCGCTGCCCGTGCCGACATCGACACCGATAAAACAGGTCACAAGTCCACCGCGTTTGGCAAAAGGACGAGGTCGCGGATCGTCACGTTGGAAGGCCGCGTAAGCATGAAAACGACGCAGTCGGCAACGTCCTTGGGTTGCATGAGGCTGCCTTCGGCCAAGGCCTGTTCCATCTTGGGCTTGGGCCAGTCATCCAACAAGGCCGTCACGACCGGTCCGGGCAGTATCGCGCCGACGCGCACACCGTGTTTGGACATCTGCCGCCGGACGCTGTGGGTGAAGGCTTGCACGGCATGTTTGGAGGCGGTGTAAATCGGCTCCCACACTACGGGGATGACGCCTGCGACCGAACTCGTCAGGATGACGTCGCCCGAGCCCTGCTTCGCCAGGTGCGGCAAGACCGCATGCACAGATCGGAACGCGGCATTGATGTTGAGGTTCAGCACATGATCCCATTCGTCGGGATCCCCTGCGAGGACATCGCCACCGACATAGGCGCCCGCGTTGGCATGGAAAGCGTCCAACCGTCCGGCTTTGTCCAGAATTCGGGACAACATCTGCGCCACGCTCGCCTTGTCCATCAGGTCCGTCACGATCGGAACGGCCTGCGCGCCGAGCTCGGCGCGGACCTCTTCCAAAGCCGTTGCGTTTCGATCTATGATGGCAACCTTGGCCCCCGCGTCGATGCACGCACGCGCGCAAGCCAAACCGATCCCCGAGGCGCCCCCCGTGATTGCCACGACCTTTCCAGACAAATCCGTCATATCTGCGCCTTTCCGTTCAAACCTGGTTTCCGGGCTTACCCATAGAAGAGGTGCATACCCCGCCAAATGACTGCCGCCGGACTGCCCTGGATACTATCGGTATGCTCCAGCGAGTCATCGGCAGTCTCTTCCGCGCTCGGCCTTGTATCTACTGCGCATGGTTCAAAGGCGGCGAGAGTACATACCGAGTTGCCCAGTCTGACCGACCGAACGCTGCGCTGGCTAAGACCACCTGTCAGAGCCAGGACATCAGAACCAGCGACTTGCGCCACGGCGCTTATCCGGAATTCAGGCGGCATCGGGATTTCCTTGTGTCCAGGCCTGCTGGAACTGACCAGAAAAGCAAAAGATGGGCAGAATTGCGCACCAGCGGGATTTCCGCTTGAGACCCGCCGTTATGAAAGCGATTTCCAGCCAAACGCATTCACGGCAATGCCCCCCGTTCTGGTTTACCTTCGAGATGACGCGTTCCGCAGCCCGGCGCAGAGCGCAACTGCCCTTGTGGACGCAAGGGCTAGTCATATGCTGGAATACCCACCTTCGATCATCATGACCGCGCCATTGACCAGGTCCGAAGCGGGCGACGCCAAGTACAATGCCATATCCGCGATCTCGATCGGCTCCCCAAATCGCCCGAGTGGCGTGCGGGCAATGAAAGGGTCTTTTCTCTCCGGCGCCGACCACAGTTCCTTGCCCATTTCGGTCAGCACCACGGTGGGGCAGATGGCGTTGACCTGCACATTATGCGGGGCCGCCTCGGTCATCAGGGATTTGGTCAGGGCATTGAGCCCCCCCTTGGAGGTCGCGTAAGCCGCATGGTCTTTCAAGGCGATCACACCTGTCTGCGAGGATATGTTGATGATCTTGCCCTGTTTGCGCTGCATCATCCCGGGCATTACTGCCTTGGATAGAATGAATGGCGCGGTCAGGTTGACGGCCAGCGTGCGTTGCCAGTCGTCGAGATCATAGTTTGTCACCGGGCCGGTCACGGCAATGCCAGCCGAATTCACGAGAATGTCGATCTTGCCAAAAGCGGCAAGGGCTCGGTCCGCGACGTTCTGCGTTTGATCCGGATCGGCCAGATCGCCGGTGATCGCCGCGAACTGGCGCCCCGTGGTCTTGATCTGCGCGCCGAGATCCGTCAAGCGGTCCAAGTCACGTCCTTGGCCGACAATATCAGCGCCGGCATCGGCGAACACCTCGGCAATGGCTCTGCCGATCCCGGATGAGGCCCCGGTGACAAGGGCGGTCTTGTCTTGCAGGCTGAAGCGGTCTTGCCAAGGCATTGTCTATTCCAGGTTTGTGTGATTGGCGCGCATGGCCTCAGGCGCGACCTCCATAAGGGCACGCAAATCGAGCACGAGGATTTCGAAGAACAGAAACATGTATACCTCGTAGAGCGAGCCCATGGGCAGGATCGAGGTGGTCTTGTCTCCCTGATCTGCAGCCATCGTCTGAGCCGGCAAGGTCACACAAGCATCGACACTTCGCGGTACCGCACCGCCTGGTTCCGCGGTGATGCAAATGGTAGCGGCTCCGCTCAATCTGGCGACCTCGACCAGCGCTGCGACGGTCGCAAACTGGCCGGGACCGGCGCTGACGAACAACAGATCGCCCTGTCCCACCGGAGGCGCCGTCATGTCGCCAACGACATGTGCGTCGCAGCCCAGGTGATAAAGCCGCATGGCAAGCGCCTTCATCATCAGGCCTTCACGACCGACGCCGTAACACAAGATGCGCTTCGCACCTGCCAACGCCTGCGACAATGTCGCGACCTGCGCCAGCACCTCGGCCGAAAGACCGGGACGAAGCTCGTCCAGCAATCGATCTGCAAGCCCGTCGAGAGCCAAGGTCATGACGCCCCCATCTTGATCTGGATCTTGACATCGGTTGGTCGTGCTTCCACCGCTCGGTCAAAAGCCGCGATACTGTCTTCGAAGGGAAAGGTTGCAGAGATCAAGGGCTTCAGATCGACCTTGCCCGATGCCAACAGGGCGATGGCGCGGTCATACATGTTCGCATAGCGGAACACCGTTTCCATTCGCAGTTCCCTAGACTGGGCCAGAACGATGTCCACCGGCACCGGATCGACCGGCATCCCGACCCAGACAACGCAGCCGGCGGGCGCTGCGGCTTCCAACGCTGCCTGGATAGACGCGGCCGCACCCGCGCATTCAAAGACGACATCGGCCCCCCAACCCTCTGTCGCCTCTTGCAGAACCTCCGCCGGGTTGTCGCGAGGGATCAGGATCGGGTGGATATTGTCATAGCCCGCAGCAATCGCCAGCTTGTCTTCCACAAGATCGGATACGAACACCTTCGCACAACCACCGGCCAGAGCGGCAAGTGCGACCATCACGCCGATGGGCCCTGCACCGGTGACCAAGGCCACATCCCCGGGCTTGATCCGGGCCTTTGCAGCGGCCTGCATCCCAATGGCGAAAGGCTCGACCATCGCTCCTTCGGCAAAGCTCACGTGATCCGGCAGTTTGAATGTGAAGGCCGCGGGATGCACCACCGAGGGCGTCAGGCAACCGTGCACAGGCGGCGTTGCCCAGAACTGTACCGCGGGGTCCACGTTGTAGACGCCAAGCTTGGAGGCCTTGGAACTGCCATTGGGGATGCCGGGTTCCATACACACCCGGTCGCCCAACGCCAGATGCGTGACCGCCGCGCCAATTTCCGTGACAATGCCCGCCGCCTCATGACCAAGAACCATTGGTTGCTTCACAACGAAGGGGCCGATCTTGCCATGCGTGTAATAGTGCACGTCGCTGCCGCAGACCCCGACAGTATCAATCGCGATGCGGACATCCTCTGGACCAAGCTCGTCGGGAAGATCGATGTCGCGCAGCGCCAGCTTGCGCGCTGCTTCTAATACGAGTGCTCTGGCCATGTGCGCTCCTCCGTGTGGGTCATTTTGCGCGATCTTCCAGCAATGCGACGGCTGTGTATTCGTCGGTGACCAGCGTGTCGACAAAGCCACGGGTCAAAGCTGCGTTGATGACGGCAACCTTGTGCAAGCCACCCGCCGCGAGAATGACGTTGTCGATCTTCGCCATATCATCCAATGACATCCCGATGACGCGCTGGTTCAACGGGTGGTCGATCAATTCGCCCTTAGCATCCAGAATATGCCCGGTGATGTCCCCCACCCCGCCCAAGGCGCGCAACTCATCGGCTGTAATCCCGCTCGGCAAGGCATCCTGCACCAGCAGGGAGCTTTCCAGATCGCCGGTTGCGAGGGCAATGGCCTGGCAAGAGCGGATCTTCTCGAGCATGTCGCGGATCACGTCCTGTTCGACGAACAAGGTGCGGCTTTCCGCGCTGCCCGCGTATAGGGGTGCAGTGAAAAAGCTGTGTTCCGCATTGCAGAGATCCGCAAGGCGCGTCGTGATTTCGTATCCATTCACATCGGAGCCGCGCGACACGCCCCCCATGATCGACACGATCTCCAGATCAGGACGATCCAAGGGTTGCATGTGCCGGGTCGCCATATTGAGCGTGTTGCCCCACGACATGCCGAAATGCGTGATCTCTTTGTCGCGCAGCAACTCCCCCAGTAGTCCGCCAAGCCCTGCGCTGACCAACTGGGTCACCGAACGCGCATCCTGGGGGGACGGCACGACAACCGCCTGTTTCAATCTGAACCTGCGTTCCAGATTCCATTCCAGTTCGGCTGCTGCGGCGAAGACGGAGTCGATGTTGACGCGCAAGATGCCACGGCGACGTGCCTCGCTCAGTGCTCTGTTGACCCGAAGCCTCGTGACGTTGAATCGCTTGGCGGCTGCGGCCTGGGTCATGCCTTCGAATTCACACGCCCAAGCAAGGCGCACCAGGAGCTGCTCTTCCGGGTCGATCTGGTCCAGTTTGATCGTGCGTGACATGCGCTTCGCTTCTCTTGGCTACTCGTCGCCCAGGCGCGCAGCCAGAACAGGGAAAACCGATGTGAAGATCATTTGACCGCTCCCATCGTCAATCCGCGGACAAGTTGCTTGGATGCGATCAGCGCGAAGATCAGCACCGGGATGACGATCAAGGTGGAAGTCGCCATGATCTTTCCATAGGGCAGATTATAGCCCTCCATGAACGACACAGCCATGGCCGGGGCTGTCTTTGCCTCCGAGCGGGTCAGGATCAGCCCGAACATCAACTCGTTCCACGAGAAGATGAACGAAAAAATCGCGGATACCGCCACACCCGGCATGGCCAAAGGCAGGCAAATCTTCCGCATGATTGTGAACTGGCTCGCCCCTTCCAGTCGGGCGGCTTCGTCCAGATCATAGGGTATCCCGCGAAACTGGTCCGTGACGATCCAAATCACGATTGGCAGGTTGAAGGTGAGGTAGATCAGGATCAGCGTGATATGCTTGTCCAGAAGCCCGAGGTTCCGCGCGATCAGGAAGAATGGCAGCGCAAGAACGATGGGCGAAATCATCCGGTTGGTGATGAACCAGAACCACAAGTCCTTCTTGCCGCGAAACTCGAACCGCGCCAGAGCAAAGGCCGCGGGCACGCCAAGGACGAGCGCAAGAAACGTCGTGCTGATTGCGATGATCAACGAGTTGATCAACGTGCGCAGAACGCCGTCTTCGAACAGCGCTTCGCGGTAGTTGCTCAGCGTCGGCTCGAAGATCCAGACGGGCGGGGCTTCCAGGGCGACAATCTGGGTTTTCAGGGAGGTCGTGACCATCCAGTAGAACGGAAACACGCATACGGTGATGATCAACACCAGTAGCGCGATCTGCGAAAAGAGGGAGCGGGTCGATGTCATGGCTCAAACCTCCTTGTAGAAGACGCGGATGTAGATTTGCGCCAGCACGATAGTGATGATCAGCAGGATGATCGCCTGTGCCGAAGCGAGGCCCTGATCAAAACCGCGAAAGCCGACACGCTGGATCATCAGCGATATGAACTCGGTTGAGGACCCGGGCCCTCCGCGCGTGAGCGTGAAAACCATGTCGAACAGTTTCAAGGTATCCGCGGTGCGCAGGATCAGCACAGCAACAAGTCCTGGCAGCAAGAAGGGCAGCTGCACGTAGCGCAACACCGTCCATTTGGATTTTGTCTCTAGGCGCGCAGCCTCTTCGACCTCGCCCGGGACCATGGTCAGACCTGCGAGCAGAACGAGCGCCACAAAGGGGGTCCACTGCCAGACATCCCAGAAGATGATCATTGCAAAGGCGTTTTCCGGATCGCCAATCCAGTTGATGTCGGCGCCGCCCAGAAGTTGGTTGACGACTCCGAATTTCTGGTTGAACATCACTTGCCCCAAAAGCCCGACCACTGCATAGGTCGTCGCCATCGGCAGAACCAGGCTGAGCCGCGCCAGCGTTTTGACCAGGGTCAGACCGGGTTGATGGAGAACCAGCGCGATGCCAAGCCCGAGTGCGATCTGCAACGGAAGGGCCGTCCCGAGCAAAAAGAACGTGCGCCCCATCGCCTGCCAGAACACCTCATCCGTCAGGACCGTCCAATAGTTCTCCAGACCGATGAACTCGACCCGCCGCAGCTTGGTCAGGTTGTAGAAGTGTAGCGATGTCCAGAGGGCGTAGAGCAGCGGGGCAATCCCCACCAAGGCCAAGCCGATCACAGCGGGTCCGATAAATGCAAAAACAGTTTTGCGGGGGACTTGGCCGCTCATGCTCTTCTCCAGGGTTGGTGGGCCTATGGGATTTCGGGGCATCCCTCAGGATGCCCCGAAACGCGGTGTCGTGGTTACTGGGCGAGCGGCTTTTCGCCCGAGTAGTAGCCGGCGGCGTCAAGCACCTCTTCCATGCGGGTGCCGATTTCCTGCGCACCCTCTTCGGTGGTGACTTCGCCGAGCATCATCTTGGTGCCCCACTCCTGCACGATCTCGGTGATCTCAGGCCATTCCGCAAAGCGCGGGCGGAACTCAGGCACACCGTCCTGCCAGCTTTCCACCAGCGCCGGGACGAACTTGAACTCTTCCAGACCGTCTTGCTGATAAACGGACTGGCGGGCCGGAACGCCACCACGCTCAAGGTATTCGCGCGCGTTTGCCTTGGATGTTGCCCACTGAATGAACAGATATGCAGCAGCCTGCTCAGCCTCGTCCGCCTGCGAGGCCACCGCGAGAGAGAAGCCGCCCAGAGCCGGTTTGCGACCGGCAGGCCCCATCGGCTCGGGCGCGATCTCGACGCAATCCGCGACCCGCGATGTCTCGGGAGAAACGACCGAAGAGTAGAATGCAGACCATTCGGTGATCATCGCCACATCGCCCTGCGAGAACGCGTTCACCGTTTCCGCATGATCATAAGCGACGATGCCATCGGGCATGTACTCCATGAGCTCCTGGCGGAACTTCAGGCCCGCCTGGCTTCCTTCGCTCATAAGGTTGGACCGGAATTCCTCGTTCAGGAAGGAGCCGCCAAAGGGCCACAACATCCGTGCGAAGCTGTCTGCGGACTGGGTTTCATTCCGCTTGGACTGCAAGGCAAAAGCGTACTTTCCATCCTTGGTCAGCGCCGGGCCATAAACGTCCTTCAGTTCTTCCCATGTCGACGGCGGCCCGTCGAAACCTGCCTCTTCGAGCATGCAGCGGTTGTAGAACATCAAGCCCGAATAGTTGTCGAACGGCAGGCCATAGATGGTGTCGTTCCAGCCGCCAAAGGCGTTGAGCACAAGAGGAAAGAAGTCGTCGATATCCAGGTCCGGGTCAACCGCATCAGGGAACTTGGCCTGGACATCGGCCAGAGGCAGGATCCATTCGTTCTCAGCAAAGCTCCCGATCCAGACAAGATCGATCAGCGCGACATCAAGGTCGCCACCCGCCACAAAATCGCGGACTTGTTCGCCAAGCGCGTTCTCATAGGGGTGCTTGATCACGTTGACCTTGATGCCGGTCTCCTCTTCGAAGGCAGGCAACATCGCCTCGATCGCCTCGTAGCCGGGGCGCAACAGGAACACGACATCGACGGTCGTGCCCGCGTAAGGCGCGGCTGCGTCCTTCAAGCTCCAACCGTGGCCATCGGCCATGGCGCCGGATGCCATCACGCTCGCGACGGCGGCAGAGCACAACAGATTTCTCAGAGTTTTCATGAGTATGGATTCCTCCCTTGGCGGAACATTTGGATTGCCTTCCAAATGGATTTACGTGCTTACAAAAGTAACATTGCAGTTGCCTGTCAATACAAAAGTTTCTAGCCTGATACATATGATGGCGGGCTTCTCATGGCCCGGGGAGCAGGAGGTTCGCGCCGTGGCAGGCATCAAGATCGACAAAATCAATAAGTTCTACGGGACGACCCAGGCGCTTTTCGACATCAACCTCGACATAGAGGACGGTGAGTTCGTCGTCTTTGTCGGCCCGTCTGGCTGCGGCAAGTCCACGTTGCTGCGCACGCTGGCGGGACTGGAAGGCGTCAGCTCCGGCCGTATAGAGATTGGTGGGCGCGATGTCACGACGGTCGAGCCTGCCGATCGCGACCTTGCGATGGTATTCCAGTCCTACGCGCTCTATCCGCACATGACCGTGCGAGAGAACATGGAATTCGGGATGAAGGTCAACGGGTTCGAACCGGACCTGCGCAAGGAACGCATCGCGGAAGCCGCGCGCGTGTTGCAACTGGAAGATTATCTCGACCGCAAGCCCGGTCAGTTGTCCGGGGGGCAGCGCCAGCGGGTTGCGATCGGGCGCGCGATCGTGAAGAACCCCAGCGTTTTCTTGTTCGATGAGCCTCTTTCGAACCTAGATGCTAAGCTGAGGGTGCAGATGCGGGTGGAGCTTGAAGGACTCCACAAGCAGTTGGGCGCGACCATGATCTACGTCACACACGACCAGGTCGAAGCCATGACCATGGCCGACAAGATCGTGGTCTTAAACCGCGGCCGCATTGAACAGGTCGGTTCCCCCATGGACCTCTACCACAAGCCAAATTCTCGATTCGTCGCGGAGTTTATCGGCTCGCCAGCGATGAATGTCTTCTCTTCCGATGTGGGATTACAGGACATTTCTCTCGATGCATCGGCGGCCTTTGTGGGCTGCCGCCCCGAACATATCGAGATCGTTCCTGACGGCGATGGTCACATCGCCGCCACGGTGCATGTCAAGGAGCGCCTCGGGGGCGAGAGTCTGCTCTACCTCGGTTTGAAAGGTGGCGGCCAGATTGTCGCCCGCGTTGGTGGCGACGATGAAACAAAGGTTGGTGCAGCTGTCAGTTTGCGCTTCTCGCGACACAGGTTGCACCAGTTTGACGAGGCGGGCAGAGCCATTTAACAGCGCGCCATGAATACCCCGCGAAAGCTCCGCCTACCGCAGACCTGCACGGACCTGTTTGGCGATGTGGATCTGGTCATCTTCGACTTCGACGGAGTGATCGCTGACAGCGAGGTTATCTCCCTTGCCACTCTACAAGCGTCTCTAAAGGCCTTCGGGATGGACCTCACGATTGAAGAGATCCGCCAGAAGTTCCTGGGAAAATCACTCAAGACGATTTCGACCTATGTGGATCAACACAGCTCATCGCAGGCCGCAGCGGACTTTGGTAATGCCTGGCAGGCAGAGCTTTACAGCAGGTTCCGCGCAGAACTGAAGCCGCTGCCGCATCTTGAGAAGCTACTGTTCGAACTCGCCGAGACCGCCACGCGGTTCTGCATCGCGTCCAGCGGCACGTTCGAAAGGATCAATGTCGCCCTGTCTGCCATGAGCATGTCGGATTGCTTCGATCACGTCTTCAGTTCAGAACAAGTCTCGCGCGGCAAACCGGCGCCGGACCTGTTCCTCATGGCGGCCGAAGCGCTGGACGTAAGTCCGTCCAGGTGCCTGGTCATCGAAGACTCTCTCTACGGGATTCGCGCAGCCAAGGCCGCTGGCATGCGCGGGGTCGGCTTTCTCGGTGGCGCACACCTGCAAGGCATCGTCGAGCAACACGGGAAAACGTTACTGGAGAACGGCGCGGATATGATCCTCGCCTCCCATCAAGACATCGCGGCGCGCCTGGCACCCAAGCGCACGCAGCAGAACTGACTACCAGGCGATCAGGCAAAGCTGCTTACCGCAGCACAACAGCCAAAAACGCCTAGCCCAGTTCCTTCAGCAACCATTCAGCGCGTGCGATATGGGTCCGCGCGATCCCGAGCTTGCTTTCCAGCCGGGCCTTTTTCTTGGCCGAGCTGGCGGCCGCGATCTCGGCTTCCAGCTCGGTGGATTTCACGCGGAGCTTTCGCAGGACCTTTTCCACATGGCTGGGCGTGATCCTGCTGGCCTTTCCACTGTCGAGGCGGGCGTTATAGTCGGTTACCTTGTCGGCGAGTTTTTTCAGCCCCATCCTGTTTGCCCCTCTCTTCGCCACTCGGTCTTATCCTGCACGAAGTTCATGACTGCTCCGTGACACGGTCGTCTGCGCGTGACGCGATTGGGACCTCGCGGGGCGTGGTCATCGCCTCAGCCAACTCATCTTCGTCGAGCGACAGCAAACTTTCGACTTCGGCGACAGCACGATCGCGTTCCACGTAATAGCTGCGCGCAGCTTCGATCAGCGCACGCATCGCACTGAAGGCATATCCGGAGTCGTTCATGAAAGAGGTGGCAGCCGCCGGCGTGAGCACGCCCTTTCGGATCAGCGCATCGACGCGCCGCGACGTGGACAGCGCATCCTCTTCGATCCGGGCGCGCTCCTGTTCGAGCCAGAGTGTGCTGCGATCCTCCGGCGCGGCGCGGTCGAGTTTGCGGATTTCCACCGCGATCCGGGCGATCTGCGTGCGCAACTCGTCATAGAGTTCTGTCGTCGCCCCCTGGGGGCGGACTGTGTAGCGCAGGACGTTCTTGCGCAGGTGCTTGACCGCTTTCACCGCGCGCACGATCTCGGCAGACACGTCGCGCAGGGCATAGATGCGCTCGGCGATATCCGGGGGCGTTCGCTTGTCTCCGGCACGGGTGGTGTACTCGACAATCCCCGAATAGAGCGTTTTCACCCGGCGATCATAGCCCTCCGTCAGATCGAGATCGAGAGGTTTGCGGCACTTGCGAACCAAAGCGCCCACATCCTCGGCGGCGTATACCTCGTCGCGATGCAGGTTCAGTCCATGCAGGATCAACTCGGCGGCATTGTCATAGAGGTGCAAAACCTCCTTGCGCAGGGCGACCTCCAGCGTTTGGGGAAACTCATCCACCGCCTCGTTCAGGTAGCGCGGGAGGCTGATATCGGGCACCGGCTCGACGATGCGGCGTTCGAGAAAGGCGATGAGCCGCGACAGGAAAGGCAGCATCAGCACCACGCCGAGCACGTTGAATATCGTGTGAAACACCGCCAGCTTCATGGTGAAATCCGTGGCGGCGATACCCACAAGGTCACTGATCCAGTCAACGCTCTGGCGCAGAGGGTCGATGAGCACGAGCGCCACACCAGCGGTGACCAGGTTAAAGATCAGATGGGCCAGCGCAAGGCGCTTGCCTTGGTAGTTCGCACCGATCGCGCCGATCATCGCGGTGATCGTGGTGCCGATGTTCGCACCGATTGCCAGGGCCAGCGCGTTATCGTAGCTGATCTGTCCCGCGGCGAGAGCGGTCAGGATCAGCACCATCGTTGCGTGGCTCGACTGCATGACCACGGTGGCGGCGGTACCGATTAGGGAATAGACCGCAAGCCCCAACAGCCCGGACAACGCAAAACGCGTCAGGTCGATCTCATCCTTGAATGCATCGAACCCTTCTTTCATGTAGTGGATGCCAAGAAAAAGGAACCCCAACCCCCCAAGCGCGTAGCCGATCCCCCGCGCCACCTTGGACTTCTGGAACACCAGCACGATGCTTATGGCGATCATCGGCATGGCATAGGCCGCGATATCGACCTTCAGCCCGAGCCCGGCGACCAACCAGGCGCCGGTGGTGGTGCCGATATTGGCCCCGAAAATGATGCCCACCCCGCCGACGAGCGTGATCAGGCCCGCGCTCAGGAAGGAAATGGTGACGATGGACACCAGCGAGCTCGACTGCAGCAGCGTGGTGGCCACGATCCCGAACGACAGCGCCCGGGGCACCGAGTCGGTCGTGCGCTCCAGCAGTCGTTCTAGCGTACCACCGCCAAAAGACTTGAACCCATCCTCCAGCATCAGCATGCCGAAAAGGAAGATCGCGACGCCGGCCGCGATTTCCTGGGCGTCGGGGCTGACCCAGAAGGTCACCACGAGGGCCGCGATCACGAGCGGCAGGTAGAAGCGCTTCACGCTGGCGGCCTCCCTTCATCGCGTTGCAGCCTGGAAACATATCCTAACCCGAGGCACTCGCGTTGACCTGGGTCATATGCGCCGCCCCACCCTCAAGGAATATGGCGCCGCCGATCTTGCGCCAGAGGGGGCCTGCGCCGTGCTGCGAACCGACCATATCGAAAAAGCCGTTCAGCGAAACCGGGATGAAGTTTTCCGTTTCGGAACGGCCCTGATCTTCATCGTGGGCATCATGTTGTTTACCATCGTCCGGACCGAGGGCGGCACCGATGGCATCTTGATGGTCGCGGCCGCGATGATCGGTGGCTACATGGCCATGAATATCGGCGCGAATGACGTGGCCAACAATGTCGGACCCGCGGTCGGGTCCCACGCGATCACTCTGACCGGTGCCATCGTGATCGCCGCCTTTTTCGAGGCCGGGGGCGCCTTGATCGCCGGTGGTGACGTCGTAGGCACGATAAAGAGCGGGATCATCGACCCGGACCTGGTGGGCGACCGGGACACGTTCATCTGGCTGATGATGGCGGCCCTGCTGGCGGCGGCGGTCTGGCTGAACTGCGCAACGGCCATCGGAGCCCCTGTTTCTACCACCCATTCCATCGTCGGCGGCGTGCTCGGGGCGGGCATCGCCGCTTCGGGCTGGGGTATCGCGGACTGGTCCGTGGTGGGTCGGATCGCGGCGAGTTGGGTGATCTCTCCGGTGATGGGCGGGCTGGTCGCGGCCGGCTTTCTCTATGTCATCAAGCGGACGATTACCTACAAACGCGACGTGCTGGCAGCCGCAAACCGGATGGTTCCAATCCTGGTGGCCGGCATGGCGTGGGCCTTCGCGACCTACCTCATGCTGAAGGGCGTCAAGAAACTCATCGCGGTGCCATTGCCGCTGGCGGTCCTGATCGGGCTGGCGGTGGCAGCGGCGGTCTATGTCATCCTGCGCCCCCATATCGTCGCGCGGACGGCGGCCATGGAGAACCGCAAGGCGAGCGTCAACGAGCTTTTCACCGTGCCGCTCATATTCGCGGCGGCGCTGCTGAGTTTCGCCCATGGCGCGAACGACGTGGCCAACGCGGTCGGCCCACTGGCGGGGATCACCGAAGCCATTGCCGAGGGCGGTGTCTCGACAAGTGCGGGCATCCCGCTCTGGGTGATGGCGGTGGGCGCAATCGGGATCGCCCTGGGTCTCGCGCTTTATGGACCGAAGCTGATCCGTACCGTGGGCAGCGAGATCACCGAACTGGACAAGATGCGGGCCTTCTGCATCGCGATGGCGGCCGCGATCACAGTGATCATCGCCTCGCAATTGGGGCTGCCGGTCAGCTCCACCCATATCGCCGTGGGCGGGGTGTTCGGGGTGGGATTCCTGCGTGAATACATCAAGTCGAGCTACGCGCGGATGCTCGACGAGATCAGGGAGCACCACGCCGAGAGCGACCCGGAAGCGGTGGAGGCCTTCCTCGCGAAGTTCGAGGCCGCCGACGTTGCCGGAAAAGGCGAGATGCTGAGGGAAATGAAGGCCCAGGCCTCTGCTGATCGCCTTCTGAAGAAACGTGAACGGCGCGGACTGGGGCATGTGCACCGGGTCGAGCTGGTCAAGCGCACCCTGCTGCTGCGGATTGCGGCGGCCTGGATCATCACGGTCCCGATCGCAGCGCTGCTTGCGGCGATGTTCTTCTTCATGATCAGGGGCATGATGCTGCCTTGATGGCCTTCATGCGCATGTTGCGCCGGACTCAGGACAAGGCAGCCGCTGCTGCGGCCCGCACGTTAATCGTCGTGAAGAGTTTGCGCGTGGTGGTTGCAAGACGCCTCGTTAGTGCTCCGCAAGACGCGGGCAGCATGGCGTTGGGGCCGGAACGACCGGCGCGGCGCGGTCGATCGGTCTGATTTCCGGGCGCGCTTTCTTTATCAGATTGGCGGTCTGCCGAACCACTTAACACAGCCTAGCCGCCAGGTTTTTCCCCGAATTCGACATCACCAGCCCCCATGACACAAACGCTCCAGACTGGGCGGTTCAAGTGCAGAGCGATACAGTCGGCGTTCACGTCACGGGTTTTGAGCGCCCGCGACAATTGCCGTGGCGTCTTGTCGCCGTGAACCGTGACTTCGCCATGGTCGTCGCGCGTTACAACGCCACGGAATGGCGGGCCTTGGAAGCAGCGAAATAGCTATCGAATGCCGCTGCCACGACCCGTGCCAGCGGGGCGCCTTTGGAGGTCACGCGCAGGCCCGTCGCGCCGCATTGGACAAGTCCATCCCGCTCCATATCCCGCAGTGAATCACGCTCGGGTCCCCACCATCCGGCAGGCACCCCGTAGCGCGCACCAATAGCATCCGGGTCCACGTAACCGTCGCACATGATCCGTTCGATCACCGCGGCACGCATCAGGTCCTCGCCTGCGAAGGCGCGACCCTTGGCAACCGGTAGCGCACCGTTTTCGATGGCGCGCGCCCAAGCGCGGGTCTCAGGTTGGTTCTGGATATAGCCCTGCGGCGTCCGCCCGATAGAGGTCGCGCCCAGACCAACCAGGGTGGCCGCAGGATCGTCCGTGTAGCCTTGGAAATTGCGATAGAGCCGCCCTTCGGCCTGCGCCCGGGCGAGCCCGTCTTCGGGCTTGGCAAAATGATCGATGCCGATGGCGCGATACCCGGCCTCGGTCAGCGCACGCGCCGCAGCGGACGCTTGCGCCGCCCGCGCCCGTGCGTCCGGCAAGGACTCCTCCGGGATCATCCGCTGCGCCTTGGCGACCCAGGGGACATGGGCGTACCCGAAGAGCGCAATCCGGTCCGGGCCCATTTCGGAAACCAGGTCCACCGTGTGCAGCAGCGTCTCGACACTCTGGTACGGGAGCCCGTAGATCAGATCGAAATTGACTGCCGCGATGCCGTGCCGCCGGAACATGCCGACCGCCTTTGCAACCATTTCCGGCGGCTGGATACGGTTGATGGCGCGCTGCACCTTCGGGTCGAATTCCTGCACACCGAAACTGGCCCGATTGAAACCGAGTTCTGCCAGCCGCGCCACCATCGGCTCCGTCAGGGTACGCGGGTCGCTCTCGATGGCGATCTCGGCATCCGGCAGGATGTCGAAGGACGCCCGCAAGGCGTCCATGATCCGGGCAATCTGGTCCGGCGACAATGCGGTTGGCGTCCCACCGCCCCAATGCAGATGCGCCACCGGTACGCGCCCCGGCATCGCCGCCCGCACAAGAGCGATTTCCTTCAGCAGCGTCTCGACATATTCGGCAAGCGGGCCTTCGCGCTTGACGAGTTTCATGTTGCAGCCGCAATACCAGCACATTTCGCGACAGAAGGGGATGTGGACATAAAGAGAGATCGGCTCCGACGCATCGAGCGCGCTCAGCCATCCGCGATAGGTCACCTCGGGAAACGCGGGCTCGAAATGCGGCGCCGTGGGGTAGCTGGTGTAGCGCGGGGTCGCCACGCGCGCATATTTCTCGACGATTTCATCCACGGTCTTGTTCCTCATTCCGGTCGGCTCCTGCCCCTTCGACAAGAAGCGTGCACGATCCGACCATCCCCGTTATCCTCCATGTCTCGCATGGGTCCTACAAAGCCGTCCTTGACCTTCATCAAACCGCAGCCGTTGGCGACACACCATTATCAGGGCAGTGGACTGACCCCGAAAAGCCACGGATGCACCCCGATCAGAACGAGATAAAGCACGACCCCAAGGCCGAGCCTGAGCAGGCTTTCACCCAGAGGAAAGGCCCTGAAAACCGGCGTTTGCCGGGATTTCTGCAACAAGGGGCTCCATTGAGAGCCAAGCGTGCGCCGCGCGCGCCGGTCCACTAGGCGTCCACCCAGCAGAGCGAAGGCCGCAAAGGTGCCGAACAGTATCACATGCGCGAGATCACCGTTCGGAAACAGGTGAGCCCCAGCCCAGATTGCCAGTGCTAGAAGAAGTGGATGACGCGTCACCCGGACGATGCCCGGACGGTCCGGATCGAAGATGTCATTGCGCGCGCCACCGAAGGAGAACGGGTTGGGTCGGCCAAGTGTCAGAGCAATAATCACGCAGACAGGCAGCATCGCGGCGAGTACCAGGTGCGCCTGCCAGGGGGCCCAGTCCCAGAGTGGCACAAAGGGCGCGCGCCCGGCGGCGCCGATCAACCAGGCCAGTACGCCAAGAGACAGGGCCGAATAGGCCAGCGTGAAGCCGCGCGCCCCGAGCCGCGCTTCGAGCCAGGGCCGCATCGGCGGGCGAACCGGCACCCCGTGGGACAGAAAGAACACCGTGAAGGCGAGGATGAACTCGACCCAACCCATATGCATGCACCCCTTTTGCAACGCAGCACCGCAAGCCGCGCTGACCAGCAACCTGCCCGCGGCACGATAGCCCTCCAGCCGCAAAATGGCAGCGGCATAGATGTCGCGCATCAACGCCTCTGATGTGGCAGTTGACCTTCGCTGCCCGCCCCTCCTCTATGGCCGAAACCACATCGCAGGAGGCTCCCATGACCCAACTCACAACCCGCAGCGGCGCGCCCGCCTCGTCTCTGTGCTTCGGGTGCATGCAGTTCGGGGGGACGGCCGACAAACCCGCAAGCGCCGCCATGTTCGAAGCCTGCCGCGCCGCAGGGATCAACTTCTTCGACACCGCGCATGTCTATACGGAGGGTCGATCCGAGACCTGGCTTGGCGAGATGGTCACGGACCAGGCCGATGATCTGCTGATCGCCACGAAGGTCGGGTATGTCGGCGGCAGCGGTCGCGCAAATATTCGCACGACCTTCGACGAAAGCCTCAGGCGCCTCGGCCTCGATGCCGTCGACATCCTTTACCTGCATCGCTGGGACGCGGAGACGCCGCTTGAGGAGACCTTCGAAGCCCTTGCCGATCTGCAATCCGCGGGTCGCTTTCGCTACATTGGCGTGTCGAACTTTGCGGCTTGGCAGGTGATGAAGGCACAGGCGGTCGCTGAACAGTTCGGCACGCGCATCGACATCCTGCAACCGATGTATTCCCTGATCAAACGACAGGCCGAGGTAGAGATCCTGCCTATGGCCCTGTCCGAGGGGATCGCGGTCGCGCCCTATTCGCCGCTCGGAGGCGGGCTTTTGACGGGCAAATACGCCGAGGGCGGCACGGGGCGTCTGACCGAGAATGAAAAGTACGAGATGCGCTACAGCATGCCCTGGATGCATGAGGCTGCAGTGGCGCTGCGCGTGCTGGCGGCCGAGATAGGCGCAGCGCCGGCGACCCTCGCTGTGGCGTGGGCCGCCGCCCATCCGGGCGTGAAAGCACCGATCATCAGCGCCCGCGACGTGGCGCAACTGGACGCCTCGCTTGCCGCACGCGACATGGCTCTGCCCCCGGATCTCTATGCCCGCATCACCGCCCTGTCCCAGACCCCACCCCCGGCCACGGACCGGCTGGAAGAGGCACTCAGCTGATCGCGGCGACAGTTCATCCCGCGAGGGGGAAGGTATCGATCACCTCGAACCGACCATCCGCACGTTCACCCACAAGCGCCAGGCCGGATATCTCGAACGGAGCGGGCAGAGGCGGAAGAAGATCGGCCAGCACGACCTCCCAATCGGGCAATGCTGCCGCAGGGAGACGGTCGGTCAGGGTCATGTGGAACCGGTATGCCGACAGGACGTAGGGATAGCCCCAGTTCGTCAGGTTGGCCTCCAACTCCGGACGCAATCCGCTGCCCCGCCTTCGGGAAAATTCCTCCGCCGTGGGTGAGGCACGAAATGCATCGAGTTGGGTCACGCAAGCCGCCGCCAGATGGTTAAGACCCGTCGCATCCCCCACGGGCAGCAGCGCCAGAAACCGCCCCATCCGCCCGAGCGCCAGCCCATCGCAGCGCGCCGGCGACAGGCGCCGGGCAAGCGTGGAGACCGCCTCGGATAGCCCTTCCAATGCGCAACCTTCCCCGAGCCGGAAGGGGGGCTTCAGGGTCGCATGAAAGCCATAGCGGTGTGCCGTTGCGGTTACCGCGTCACGTTCCGGCACTGCCAAGGGCACCGAGGGGCACCCCGCCGTTACATCCCAGCCCAACCACGCAGCCCCGAACGCAGACAGCGCCCCTTGCGGAGGCACATGATAGATCGCGAAGCGCTGATATGACATTCAAGCGTCCTTTCCGGACCTGGGCTTGCATACAAAGACTTTTGAAAGTTCAATGGTCTTGCCAAGGTCCCGGACCAGTCCCTATTAGCCAGTATGGACCACGTGGCCTCGCGGCCAGGTTAGGTAACTTTCTGCCTGCGGCGCGACGTCGTTGATTGCGCGCCAAAGTGCTCCGGCAACGCGGGCTAACGCGCAAGTGCTCCGCTGAGGGCCGGATAAAGCGCCAGGTAACGAGCGTAGATCTCTTCATAGGCCTGCACGGCTTTCGGATTCGGCTCTATCACGCGACCGGGTTTGACCATCGCCGCGATACCCTCGTCTATGGTCGCGAAGTATCCCGCGCCATGAGCGGCGAGGATCGCCGACCCAAGCGTCGGCCCGTCGGTTGAGGCCGGGATACGCACCGGGATGCCCGCCGTGTCCGCATGGATCTGCATGAAAAGGTCGGAGTTGGTCGCCCCACCGCCCGCAACCATTTCACTGCCCTCGTATCCGCCCTTGGCGAAGGAATCGAGGATCGCGCGGGTGCCCATCGAGATACCCTCCATGATCGCACGGAAGACGTGATGCGGCTCATGCGCTAGGGTCAGCCCGGTGATCGCCCCACGCGAGCGCGCGTCGGTGTAAGGTGTCCGGTTGCCCTGGAAATGGTCCTGCACGACCAGCCCTTCGGACCCCGGCGGCAGCGCAGCGGCCTTGCGGTTCATCTCGTCGATATCGAACTCGCCACCCACGAAGCGACGTAGCCAATTGATGATCGAGCCGGTGGAGGTCTGGCCGCCTTCGACGATATGACGACCCGGGTAGACGATATCGGCATAGGCCCCCCACATGCCCGGCGCGTGGAAGGGCTTCTCCGTCACGCCGAATTGCAGGTGCGAAGACCCGGTGATCAGGCACAGCTGACCCGGTTGCGACACACCGAGGCCGATCATGCCGATCAGGGCGTCCGCTCCTCCTTGCACAAGCTTGGTCTTGGGTGTCAGGCCCAGCGCCTCGGCGGCATCGGGCGTCAGGCTGCCAACTACCTCGCCAGGGGCCGCAACGCGCGCAGGCCATTTCTCGACCAGATCGGGCATGCCCAGTGCGGTCACGAGGCTTTCCGCCCAGCCGCCATCGCGGTTGGCATAGTGCCAGCGCAACCCGACATTGTTGAGCGATGCGCAGCGCTCCCCGGTCAGCCGAAGCGTGAGGTAATCCTGATACTCGCAAATCGTCGCGGCGGCATCGTAGACATCCGGCTCATTGCGCTTGATCCAGAGCGCCTTGGGAATCATCCACTCGGCCGATACCGGTCCGGCCCCGTCCGAATTCAGCCGAAGGCGCGCATCGCCCGTAGCGAGGACCGCTTCCGCCTCCTGGTCGGCGCGCACATCCATCCACAAAAGCGCAGGGCGCAGCGGCTTGCCCGCCTTGTCGAGCGCGACAACGGTGCAAGAGGTCGTGGCATAGGCCATCGCATCGATCTGCTCCCCCGCAAGGCCGGCCTCGGCCAGAGATGCACGGGAGGCCTTGCACAGGCAGATCCACCAGTCCTCGGGGTTCTGTTCGGCCCGGGCACCTGGGGAAAACGTCGTCTCGTAAGGTTCCGCATGAGAGGCGACACACACGCCGTTTATATCGTAGATTCGGACACGCAGGCTTTCGGTTCCCCCGTCCGCCGCCAGAAAATACGCCACGCTCCTATCCTCCCTCGGTCTGCGCCGTGTCACGGTGCCGCGATAATCGACGCGACCTCCTCCGTCGCGTCCCAGTGCGGCATATGTCCAGCCTCCAGCATGTGACAGGCCACGGCAGGCGGCAAGTGAAACGCGTGATCGCGCGGAATGATCTGGTCGGAGAGCCCGAAGATCGCCCGGACCGGTATCTTGCCTGCCAGGCTGCGCAGCGGAGCGATCGTGTCGATCCGCTGCACATCAGCGCGCGCCGCCGCCGCCGCCAAGGCTGAAAGCCGATCTCCCTGCAACTCCCGAGACAGGGCCTCCAGGGCGTGATTGTCCAACTCTGCCGCTTTCCGACCGAGGAGCCGCATTAGATGGGCCAACTCGCCAACGCTGGGCGCGGCCGCCATGCCGGACAGAAAGGCACCGTTGATCTCGATCCCGCACCCTGCCGGAGCAAGCAGCGTGAGCCGGGCAACCCGGGACGGAACGCGCTGCGCAGCCCGGGCCGCGACATGCGCGCCAAGAGAGTGCCCCACAAGCTGAACCGGCTCCGGTTGGCTTGCAAGGTCCGCAGCAAGCCAGTCGGCAAGCGCCTCGATACTTCCGGCGTCAACCCGATTGCGCCCGTGTCCGGGCAGATCAGGCGCACTCGATGTAATGCCCGCGCGTTGCAGGCTGGCCCGCAGGGCGGCCCAGTTCGAACCGAGTCCGGCGAAGCCATGCACGCAATAGACGGATGCCGTCGCCCCGGGCGCTGCCTGGATCACCGCTGGTGTCGATGCACCTTCCGTCAGCATAACGCGCACATCGCCCGCTTCTATTCGCCCGCGACGTCCTGTGCCGGTCACCTGGGAAAGCGCAATATGGTTCTCTCTGGCGATCCGACGCGCCAATGGCGTGGCCCGAAGACGCGCTGCATCAGGTGAGACGAGCGCTTGCGCCGCGGTGCCCGCCACTTCCGAAGGAGCGGCCCCGGGGGAAGATGCAGCGGCGTCCGGCTCTTCCACACTGTCCCACGCATCGCGTGTTTCAATCACCGCAATCGGCGTGCCGACTTCAACCACGTCACCGGGGCCGACAAGTGTTTCCACCAGTATGCCATCGCCCAACGCCGGGTATTCCACCATTGTCTTGTCGGTCTCGACCTCGAGCAAAGGATCGCCGCGCTTGAAGCTCTGTCCGGGCTGGACCAGCCAGTCAGCGATGGTCGCTTCTTCCATCGTCTCGCCCAGTCGCGGCATCGGCAGCGTCAACCTGGCCGGAGAACTCATGCGAACATCTTCCGCGCAATGTCCACGATCAACTCCGGCGTTGGCACCGAATTCTGCTCCAGCAGCGGTGACACCGAGATCGGAATATCCTCCCCCGCAACGCGCACCACGGGTTCTTCGAGGAAATCGAAGCATTCCTCCGTGATCCGCGCCGACAGTTCGGCCGCCACCCCACAGGTCATCACCCCTTCGGAAACCACCATTGCGCGCCCGGCGGCTTCAACGAGGGGGCGGATCGTGTCGAAATCAAGCGGGTTGAGTGTGCGCAGATCGACAACCGTGACATTGATGCCATGGGCACCGGCCAAGGTTTCGGCAGCCTCCAAGGCATGGTGCACCTGCCGCGAATAGGTGACGATGACCAGATCGTCGCCCTCGCGCAGAACCGTCGCCTCGCCCCAGCCGGCAGGCGCGGCATCGGGGTCGAGGGCGCCCTTCATGGTGTAGAGACCCTTGTGTTCGATGAAGACAACGGGGTCGGGCTGCTGCAACGACTGGCGCAGCAGGTGATACGCGTCCTCGACCGTGGCAGGCATGGCAAGCCGAAGGCCCGGCGTGTGCATGATATACCCTTCGAGGCTTTGACTATGCTGTGCGCCTGCAGATCGCCCCGTGCCGCCCTGGGTCCGCAGCACCATCGGGACACCGATCTGTCCGCCGAACATGTAGCGGATCTTGGCCGCCTGATTGGCAAGCTGATCCATCGTCATGCCGATGAAATCCACATACATCAGTTCGGCGACCGGGCGCAGACCAGTCATCGCAGCCCCCACGGCCGCACCGACGATGGCTGCCTCGGAGATGGGCGTATCGATCACCCGCTCCGGCCCGAACTCCTTGATCAGGTCCTTGGTCACCCCATAGGCCCCACCGTAGCGCCCGACCTCCTCGCCCATGACGATGACGTTTTCGTCTTTGGTCATGGCTTCGGACAACGCGAGGCGCAGAGCGTCGCGATAGGTTGTCTGCTGCACGGCCATTATCGCGGCTCCTGTGCCAGAATGCGGTCGAGACGGGTGCGCACGGGCTCCGGCTCCGGCTGCGACGGGGCATAAACATCACGGAACATCGACTGCATCTGCGGTTCGTTGCCTGCAACGGCAAAGTCGATGGATCCGTCCATTTCGGAGGCCACCCTGGTGTCCAGTGCATCGAGCTCGGCCTCCGACATCAATCCGTCGGAGATCAGTTTGTCGCGTGCTCGAAGCACCGGGTCCTTCTTGCGGCCCTCTGCCTCTTCGGCTTCATCCCGGTAGGGCGACTTGTCTTTGCGGGCGTGGCCGAAGAACCGATAGCAATCGATCGACAGAAACGCGGGTCTGCCCTCACGGGCGCCCGCAATCAAGTCCGCCGCGGCATCGGCCACATCCTCGACATCCAGGCCATCGACCGTGCGCGCCGCCAGACCGAAGGCCGCGGCACGTTCGTGCAGGTTGGGGTTTGCCGTGGCCTGATCAATGCGCGTCCCCATCCCGTACTGGTTGTTGATGCAGACGAAGATCACCGGCAGCTTCCACAACGCGGCCATGTTCATGCTTTCGTACAAGATGCCCTGGCCCGTTGCGCCATCTCCGAAAAAGGCGACCGAAATGGCGCCGCTCTTCTTGTGCCGCGCAGACAGGCCTGCCCCGACGACCGACGGAATACCGCCCCCAACGATGGCATTGGCCCCAAGATGGCCCAGCCCCATATCCGCGATGTGCATGGAGCCGCCCTTGCCGTGGCAATAGCCGCTTTCCTTGCCCGCGATCTCGGCCATCATGCGGTCAGGATCGGCCCCGCGAGCGAGAAAAATTCCGTGACCGCGGTGATGGGTTGTGAACGTATCACCGTCGCGCATATGTGCGCAGACCCCGACGGCGGCGCTTTCCTCGCCAATCGACAGGTGGAGCATGGAGCCCGCCGATTTGCCGCGCACAAACAGCTCTCCGACACGCTCCTCGAATGTCCGCACCCGGCGCATGTCTTCATAAAGCTGCGGCAGCGTCGTGTTCTTCATTCTCGTGGTCTCCCGGGTTCGGTCAGATGAGGCCGTATTGACGCGCCTTGTTGCGCAAAAAGGGCAGGCCGTTTTCCATCACCTCCGCCTCGCCTGAGGCAACGGGCCGCCAGACCGAAAGCCCTTCGGCGATCTCCGCGTGCATGTTGATGAAGCTCTCCATTGCCAGACCGCCCTTGAATCCGACCGCCCGGAGGGCGCTGAATATCTCGTCCCAAGCGATGGTACCGGCCCCGGGCGTGCCCCGGTCGGACTCCGACAGGTGGATGTAGCGCAGGTGCTCACGCGCATCGATGATGCCTTGCGCGATGCCCTTTTCTTCGATGTTCATGTGATATGTGTCGAGATGGATGAACATGTTCTCCGCCCCGATGCGCTCGATCATCTCGACGGCCTGCCAGCCGGTGTTGAGCAAATGGGTCTCGTATCGATTGACCGGCTCAATCCCGAACAGCAGCCCGAGAGATCTGGCATGTCGCGCGGCCCGTGTCAGGGCATCTGCGACATTGTCCAACTCGGCCCGCGTCGGGGGCTTGCCCGATCGCTCCCCGATGCCGCCATAGACAACGCCGGACAACGCCTCAGCCCCCATGGCCGCGCATTTGTCCAGCGCAATAGTCAGGAAATCGACAGCACCTTCGGGATTGCGCGATGCCCAGACCTCCTGCGGCAGGCCAAGCGAACAGACCGCGCGCATCCCGGCCGCCTCGAGCACCGACCGGCTGTGTGCGGCATCGACGTTGGGCGGGTCCAAAAGTGCGATTTCCAGAAAATCCATGCCATAGGCCCTGGCCTTCGCGACCGCCTTCTCGCAACCGGCCTGGTCCCATGTCATGGTCCACATGCTCGTATGAACGCCGAAACCCTCCATTACACCCCCACATGCTCACTTGCTGTGACCAACTTGGTGGCGAGCCCCTCATCGATCAGCAGTTTCTTCACGAAGCCGGCCCGCAGCACTGCAAGGGTTGCCGTCAGCTTGCCCGCGCCACCGGCCAGCAGAACCGTGTCCATCGCGCCCATGTCCTGCGGTTGCACACATGGCGTGCAGCGGTTCAATTCGATATCGGCCACGGAGCCATCGGCCTTGTAGAAAACGCCGCAGCAATCCCCGACGACATCGGCATCGCGCAATTGCTGGATCTGCGCCGGGGTGAAGATATCGCTGTCGAACAGGATCGCGCCCTCGCGGCATTCTCCGACGCTCATCAAAGCATGGTCGGCCTTGCGGGCGACACTCATCGCTTCGCGGACCAGACGCTGTGACATGATGCCAGCGCAGGCATCTGCACTGTCGGTCACGAACGGCGCTGGCATCAGGATCGCGCGACCGCCGGTCTGGGCGGCCAGTCGCACGCAGACGTCGCCCGGTGCGGTGTGCGAGGCGTAAGTCACCGACCCCATCAGCGACACGAATGTCAGGCCCGGATGGCGCACGCCGGTCAGATTGTCCGCCATGGCAGACAGGGTCCGCCCCCAGCCCAAACCGATGGTGGCCTGACTGTCGGACGCGGCAATTCGGGAAAGGTACCCGCTGGCCAGGATGGCAACAGCGTTGCGCGACAAGACCTCGTCGCCGCTATCTGCGCCGATCGGCGCCACCTGCACCTCTTGCAGCCCGAAGGCCGTGACCAGTCTGTCGGCCAGCGACAAGGCCCGTGATGTGCGATGCTCGACCGCGACTCGCACCAGCCCCTGGTCGCGCGCATCCGCAAGCATGCGCAGCACCTTGAACCGGGAAACCCCCAGCCGCTTGCTGACCTCCTGTTGGCTCAGATTGCCCACATAATACAACCAAGCCGCCTGTGCGATGTCATCATCTGCCTGGCGTTTCTGCATCAACATGGCGCGTCCGGGGCCTCCCAGCTTCTTGCAGCAAAATGGCTTGACCGAGGCTTTCGTGCTTATATAGTCACAAACGTGCAGTCAATGCACAAGTGTTGAATTGGCGTCCAGCACTGCTGCTGTGTATGGTAAGGCGGACGTTCAAATCGACTTTTTGCCTGGGCTGACGGCACCCCCGCAGCCTCGGTCAAGGACCCGCAAATGCGGGCACAGGGAGGATTAGATGAAGACCAAATTCACACTTCTGGCCAGCGTGGCAATGGCGTCGTCGGCACTTTTTGCGACACAGGCGGTGGCAGACGGCCACTCCAAGGATATCGCAACCGTGGTCAAGATTGCCGGCATCCAGTGGTTCAACCGCATGGAAGAAGGCGTCAAGAAGTTTGCCGAGGAAACGGGCATGAACGCGTTTCAGGTCGGCCCCGCCCAAGCAGATCCGCAGCAGCAGGTCGCGCTGATCGAGGACATGATTGCCCAGGGCGTCGACGCGCTTGCCGTCGTGCCGATGTCCCCCGAAGCACTTGAGCCGGTCCTGGGCCGCGCGATGGAAGCAGGCATAACCGTCATCACTCACGAGGCGGCGGCCCAGCAGAACACGACCTATGACCTTGAGGCATTCGTCAACGAAGACTTCGGCGCGAACCTGATGGAACAGCTTGCCACCTGCATGGGCGGCGAGGGCGAATACGCGGTGTTCGTCGGATCGCTGACCTCCCAGACGCACAACCAGTGGGTAGATGGTGCCATCGCCTACCAAGAGGCTAACTATCCGAACATGACGCTGGTCGGCGACAAGAACGAGACCTTCGACGACGCCGAGCAGGCCTACACCAAGACGCAGGAGGTCCTGCGCGCGTTTCCGAACATCAAGGGCATGCAAGGCTCTGCTTCGACGGATGTCGCGGGCATCGGGCGCGCCATCGAAGAGCGCGGCATGGAAGACGCCACCTGCGTTTTCGGCACCTCCCTGCCCTCCATCGCCGGTCAGTATCTTGAAACCGGCGCGGTGGACGGCATCGGCTTCTGGGATCCGGCGGTTGCAGGCGAGGCCATGAACAAGCTCGCGGTGATGGTGATGAACGGCGAGGAAGTCACCGACGGCATGGACCTTGGACTGCCGGGCTATGAGAGCGTTTCGCTCGATGGCAAGGTCATCTACGGCCAGGCATGGGTAAATGTCGATGCGGAAAACATGAGCGAATACCCGTTCTGATCCCCTGACCAAAACGGGGCGGCGAATGCGCCGCCCTCATCCTTGCGAATGCCCTCAAAGCAAGTTGGTTGTTCATGTCTTCAGACCATGACACCGCGTTCATCGATCTGCGTGCGATCACCAAGCGCTACGCGGGTGTGACGGCGCTCGACTCGGTCGACTTCACCGTGCAGCCCGGCGAGGCGGTCTGCCTTGCAGGTGAAAACGGCTCCGGCAAATCGACCCTGATCAAGATAATCTCGGGCGTCGAGCCTGCGACCGCAGGCACCGTTCAAATTGCTGGCCAAGAGCATGTCACCCTCAACCCGCGGATTTCAGCGGCGGCGGGCGTGATGGTGATCTTTCAGGATTTCTCTTTGTTCCCCAACCTGAGCGTGGCCGAGAACATCGCATTCACCACGCAGCTTTCGACTCGCCAGCGCCTGTTCAAGTTCCGCGCGGTGCGCGACATCGCCCGCGCCGCGCTGGACCGGATCGGCGTTCAGATCGACCTCGACGCACGGGTCGAAACACTGCCGGTGGCGCAGAAGCAACTGGTCGCGATCTGCCGCGCGTTGGCATCCAAGGCGCAGTTGATCATCATGGATGAGCCCACCACCGCGCTCACCGAGAAGGAGGTCCGGCGCCTTCAGGGGATCATCCGGATGCTCAAGGAGGAAGGCGTCGCGGTGATCTTTGTCAGCCACAAGCTGGCAGAGGTGCTGGAGGTTTCCGAAAAGGTTGTGGTTCTGCGCAATGGCAAGAAGGTTGCGGAAGGCCCGGCCTCGGAGTTCGACACTCAATCCCTGACCTATCATATGACCGGCCGTGACGTACCCGAGGTGCCGCCCAGCGACGTCGCCGCAGGCGCGCAAACGCTCATGCAGGTGCAGGGACTTGGCAAGGCGGGCTCCTTTTCCGATATCAGTTTCGATCTCAGAACCGGAGAAGTGCTGGGGATCACAGGGCTTCTGGGCTGTGGTCGCACTTCGGTTGCCAAGGCACTCTTCGGTCTGGTCACCCCGGACGCAGGCAGCATCCTGGTCGACGGCAGCCCTGTGCCCCTTGGCGATCCGCAGGCCGCGTCGCTGGCCCGGATCGGCTATGTGCCCGAAGACCGCCTGACCGAGGGCTTGTTTCTGAGCCAGTCCATTCTGCGCAACGTCGCGGTCGGGCGGCTCGATGCGCATACGAGCGGCGGTTTTCTCGACATGACGGGGCTTGCAAAGGAAGCCTCCGACTGGCTGCGCCGGCTCAAGGTCAAGGCCCCGGATGTCGAGGCCCCGGTTCAGTCCCTCTCTGGTGGCAACCAGCAGCGCGTTGCCCTCGCTCGGTGGTTGTCGCGGGCACCAAGGGTGCTCATCCTGAACGGGCCTAGTGTTGGTGTCGATGTGGGCTCGAAGGCAGACATTCACGACATCATCCGCGAGCTCGCGCGGGAAGGCATCGGAGTTATCGTGATCTCAGACGACTTGCCCGAGCTTCTGGCCACCTGTCACCGGGTCCTCGTGATGCGGGAGGGCCGCATCATCGACGCCCTCGAAGGCACGGCGCTTACCGAAGACGACCTTGCCCACAGGCTTGCCTCATGACCGATTGGCTCCCCAAGGATTTCTGGACCCGCAACGAAACGCTGGTGGCCGGTGTGATCATGCTGTTCTGCTTTGTCGCGACCGTTTCGGACCCACGATTTCTGACCATCACCACCGTTTCCGACCTGCTGCGCGCTTCCATTGTAATCGGGATCCTCGCCGTCGGCGCGATGCTGGTGCTGGTGTCCGGTGGGATCGACGTTAGCTTTACCGCCATCGCCGTGTTCGCGATGTACTCGTCAACCGTGTTGTCGCTTACCATCTGGCCCGAGATACCCTGGCCCGTGATCTTCGTGATTTCAGTTGTGTTCGGCGCTGCATTAGGGGCGATCAACGGATTCTTCATTGCCTTTCTGGGTCTTCCCACGCTGATCGTGACACTGGGCACCCTGTCGATCTTTCGCGGCTTTCTGCTGACCTTCATCGGATCACAGCGGATCTCGGACCTGCCCCCGTCGATGCGTGATTTTTCACGCGGCGTGATCGCGAGAGGCACCACCGAGGCGGGGAATTTCTATTCGATCCCCTGGGCGGCGCTGGCGCTGCTGTTTGTGATCGTGCTGACCTGGTTCATTCTCAAAAAAACCATGCTGGGGCGGTCGATCTATGCCATCGGCGGCTCGGTCGAAAGCGCAAGGCGCATCGGCATTAACGTCAAGTGGACCCAGTTTTTCGTCTATGTCTATGTCGGGGCCCTGGCCGGTCTGGCCGGGATTATTCACGGCTCCGTGGGGCGCATGGCCGATCCATTCTCCCTGGTCGGGCTCGAGTTGTCGGTCATCGCGGCCGTGGTTCTGGGCGGTGCGCGCCTGATCGGCGGGTACGGCACGCTCACGGGCACGATGCTCGGCGTCGCGTTGATCGTGATCGTGCAGAACAGCCTGATCGTCATCGGCATCCCGACCACATGGCAATCAGTCACGATCGGCATCCTGATCCTGCTCGGAACGGGCGTTCCTGCCTATCGTGCCAAGCGGGCGGCGGCACAAGCTGGATGAGGTTTTCCTGCCAATGAACACATCTGTGAAAGACTTCACCGCCAGCCCGGAGTTCCGGTTGCTGATCATCATGGTTTTTGTCTTCGGCTTGATGTCAGTCCTGTCGCCGGATCGCTTTCTGTCATCTCAGAACCTGACCTCGATGGCGTTTCAGTTTCCCGAGTTCGCGATCCTCGCACTGGCCATGACCATCGCCATGATGACCGGCGGGATCGACCTCTCGGTGGTGGGCATCGCCAACCTGTCGGCGGTTGTCGCCGCACTGATCCTCACCCATTTTTCGAATGCCGAAATGCCCGCCGCGCAATCCGCGATCTGGCTCGCAATCGCGATCACCGCAGCGCTGTGCATCGGGGCGATTGCCGGTTTGATCAACGGATCGCTGGTGGCATTCTTCGGCCTTCCGCCCATTCTCGCCACCCTGGGATCCGGTCTTGTGTTTACCGGTTTTGCCATTGCGATGACCGGTGGCAGCGCAGTCATGGGCTTTCCCGACACGGTCGCCTTGATCGGAAACGCGACCTTGGCGGGTGTGCCTGTCCCTCTCATCCTGTTTGCGGTTCTGGCGTTCCTGCTGCACCTGGTCCTGACCCGCACCGCCTTCGGATTGCGCGTGACGATGTACGGGGCCAATCCGCTCGCGGCGCTTTATGCCGCCATCGACATCAACCGCATGCTGCTCAAGGTCTACGTGATCGCCGGGATGTTCGCGTCGGTTGCCGGGCTCATCATAATGAGCCGTGCCAATTCAGCGAAGGCCGATTACGGGTCTTCCTACCTGCTGCTGGCGGTTCTGATCGCCGTGCTGGGCGGGGTGAACCCCTATGGTGGCTATGGTCGCGTCATTGGCGTGGTGTTGGCGGTGCTGTCTATGCAGTTCCTGTCCAGCGGCCTGAACATGCTTGGGGTGTCAAATTTCGCACGCGAGTTGATCTGGGGCGCGCTGCTAATCCTCGTCATGGTGATCAACACCCATGCCGTGACCGCCCTGCGCAGTAGCCTGAAGCCACCAAAATAAACCATCCGTCCAGAGCGGGAGGAGGACATGATGAAAAAGATACTTAACAAGCCGGAAGACTATGTCGACGAGATGCTGGCGGGGCTGATCGCCGCGCATCCGGAATACTACCGCCTGCACGGCGATACCGGCAAGGTCGTGGCCCGCGCCAACCCGGGCAAGGACGGCAAGGTCGGGATCGTGACCGGCGGTGGGTCCGGCCACCTGCCGGTCTTTACCGGCTATGTGGGCGAAGGATTGCTCGACGCCTGCGCGATCGGGGATGTCTTCGCCTCGCCCTCAGCCGAACAGATGGCCGATGCGATCCGCGTGGCCGACAGCGGTGCTGGCGTGCTACGCCTATATGGCAACTACGGCGGCGATGTAATGAACTTCGATATGGCCGGAGAGCTGGTGGAGTTCGACGACATCACCTGCACCACGGTGCTATTGGCCGATGACGTGGCCTCTGCCCCGCCAGCAGAAGCCGAAAAACGCCGCGGTGTCGCGGGCATGGTCTACGCCTTCAAGATCGCCGGGGCCGCCGCCGAGGAAGGCCGTGACCTGGATGGCGTTACCGCGGTGGCCCAGAAAGCCGCGGATGCCTGCCGCTCCATCGGTGCGGCGCTGTCCCCCTGCACGGTGCCACAAGCGGGCAAACCCACCTTCGAGATCGCCGAAGACGAAATGGAAATGGGCATGGGCATTCATGGCGAACCCGGCGTCTGGCGCGGCAAGCTGCAGACCGCCGATCAGATCGCCGAAGAGATGATGGACAGGCTTCTCGCCGATATGCCAATTGGCAATGGCGACCGCGTGTCCGTGATGGTGAACTCCCTCGGAGCGACACCGCCCGAAGAACTCTACATCCTCTACCGCAGGGTAAAGGCCCGGCTCGAAGCTGCGGGCGCACGCATCGTCATGCCGCTGGTCGGGCGCTACGCCACGTCGATGGAAATGGCGGGCGTGTCCTTCACCCTGTGCAAGCTGGATGACGAACTTGAGAAGTTGCTTCTGGCACCGTGCGACTGCGCGTTCTGGAGGGTTGGATGACGATCACCCGCGATACACTTCTGGGCGCCATTGACCGCATCGCAGCCGCGATGGAGCGGGATTTCGACCTACTCAACAGTGCCGATGCGGCCCTTGGTGATGGTGATCTGGGGGTCACCATGACACGTGGCATGCGCGCGATCGTGGCGATGAAGGACGATCTGCCCGAGGATATCGGCATGGCCCTGCTGGGATGCGCCCAGGCGTTCACCAAGTCCTCGGGGTCGTCCTACGGCACGCTCATGGCAACAGGGCTGATGAGCGCCGCAAAGGAACTGCGGGGTCAGCAGGAGATTGAATCGGAGAGTATTCCCGGTCTCATCGCAGGTGCGCGCGACAAGATGCAGGAACGGGGCAAGGCAGAGCTTGGCGGCAAGACGGTTCTCGACAGCCTCGACTACGTCGCCCGCACGACAGACAAGGCCGATGACAAGGCCAGCGCAGCAGCCGAGGCCGTGGACCGCGCGCTGGAGGATTTTCGCGACAAACCCGCCACGGTCGGCCGCGCCCGCATTTTCGGCGAAAAGAGTATCGGGCTGGACGATCCCGGGATGCTGGCGATGCAGTCGGTGGTCAGGGCCGCCGTGGACAAATAGGCGCTAGGGCGCCTGGCGCTCAGGGCATCAGGGCGATCTCGCCGACCGCCCGGTGCAGCCTTGCAGAACCATCTCGACCCGGTCGCGCACAGACACGCGCGGCAAGACCCGTCCATCGTATCCCAACGCGTCCAGAGCGTCCGTTATACGATGATACTCCTGCACCGCCGCGTTGAAATGGTGCCGGCGCTCGGCGTCTTGGCCAAAGATCTCTTCCCACGGCGGCACCACGAAAACACGGCCCGCATAGGCACGGGCCGCACCCAGTGTCTCCCGGATGGACGGGCCGCCCGAATGCTCCAACGCGACCGCGGCGTCGAAGATGCCCCGGTCGAAGAATACAAGACCCTCATGCTCCGTAGCCCGTTGCAGATCCGATTGCGCCATCTCGACGGCGCGCCGCGCGAACGCCCCCATGTCCAACCAAGGCAAAGCAGTGCCACCCTTGGCAATTTCATCTGCGACGATGCGTCGACCCGGTTCTTCCACGGTGGCGAAACCCTTGGCGCTCAGCGATTGCAGGAGTGTTGATTTTCCACCACCAGAGCACCCGGTCAGCAAGATAAACCTGCGGCTCAACGTGTCATCCCCAGCCCTCTCTTGGCAACACCCGCCCAAGGAGCGCGCCGTGGCGAAACGGGTTCACACAAGGCCTTCGCCACTCAGACCAATGGGTCTTCGCCGCCATAATGGCGGTCCGGGTAATCGGCATGCAACGCCTGGTCGGCGGGGCTGAACCGCGGGCGGGCGAAGTTGTGCTGGTGCCAGTACGGATAGACCAGCGGAAGGCGACTGACATCGTTAAGACGCTTCAATTCATCCTCAGACAGGACGACATCGACCGCGCGGAAGTTGCGCTCGAACTGATCGACCGTCCGCCCGCCGACGACCAGGGACGCTACCGCAGGCCGGGTCAGCAACCAGGCCAGGGCGATCTGGGCTGCCTCGACCTGATGGGCCTCGGCGATCTCAACCAACACATCGACGATGCTCCAGAGCCTTTCCATGTCGCGGATCGGAGGCTCGTTCCAGCCCTCGGCCTGCCGCGAGCCTTCGGGCGCCTGCCTCCCGCGACGGTGTTTGCCCGACAACAGCCCGGCCGCCAGAGGCGACCAGACCAGAACCCCCAGCCCTTGGTCGACCGACAGGGGCAGAAGCTCGTATTCCGCTTCGCGCGCCTCGATCGTGTAGTGAATTTGCTGAGTGACGAAGCGGCTGGAATGGCGCGGCGCAGCGGCCAGCGATTTCATCACATGCCAGGCCGAATAGTTGGAACAGCCTGCATAGCGGATCTTGCCGTGCCGGATCAGGGTATCGAGGGCCTCCATCTTTTCCTCGACAGGGGTCAGACCATCCCATTCGTGCATGTAGTAGATGTCGATATGGTCGGTGCGCAGCCGCTTGAGGGAACGCTCGCATTCCCGGATCAGGTGCCAGCGCGAGACACCTTCGTCGTTCGGACCATCGCCGATGGGCATACGCGCCTTGGAGGTCACGAGGATATCGTCATATCGGCCTTCCAAAACCTCGCCGAGGATCTCTTCGGACAGCCCGGTGGAGTACATGTTCGCCGTGTCGAACAGGTTGACGCCGTGGTCGATGCAACTGTCTACGAGGCGTCGCGCGTCGGCTACATCCTGGCTGGCCGTGCGGCCGAAATCACCGCGCCCGCCGAAAGTGAAGGTCCCCATAGTAATGACCGAAATCTTCAGACCGCTCCGACCCAGCGTTCGATATTTCATGATCTCTCTCCCTCCCCGTTCCGCTCTTCGGGATGACGTGGCCCGTAACTTGAGAAAGCCACCATGACTTCAGCAATCTCGGCATCCGACAGGATATGCGGCGCGCCCCCTATGCTGCTGAACAGGTAGGTGCGTGCCAGTGTCTCGAGCTCTTCCAGCCGCCAGCGAGCCTTGTCGACGGTTTCGCCTAGGACCGTCGCGCCGTGATTGGCCATTAGGCACCCATGACGGTCGGCCATGATGCGTGCCATGTTTGCGCACAGTTCAGGGCTGCCGAAAAGTGCGTAATCGGCAAGGGGCACATCATTGCCGCCGAAGGCTGCGATCATGTAGTGGCAGGCCGGGATCGATCGGCGCTGCACTGCAAGGACGCTGCAATAGGGCGGATGCGCATGCAGCACCACCGGCATGTCCGGGCGCGCCTGGTGCATTCCCTGATGAAACGGCCATTCAGATGATGGTTGCGCACCGTTGCTGTCGGGCAATCCGTCCAGCGGGATCGTGACCAAAGCGTCGGGTGTCAGGTATTCATAGGGCACACCCGACGGGGTGATCAGGATACCGCTGGCGATACGCGCCGAAATATTGCCTGACGTCCCCTGGTTGAGATGTCGTGCGTTCATCCAGAGGCAAGCATCGATCAGCGCCTGCCGCGTGGCGGTCGTATCTGGCAGCGGGGTTGCAGGTGTCATGGTGCCGTCTCCAACAGGTCTTCTGCGATGCGCTTGCTGGTTACCAGATGGGTGACAAATCCCCCCTTGATTGCGGCCTTTGCCGGAGCTGCGCGCCCCGGTCCTGCGGCAACCAAAAGCGCCATGTCCTTGCCTCGCATCTGATCAAGAGTCACTCCGATCATGCGGTCCTCGACCTCGGCCACCACCGGTTGTCCCTTAACGTCGATCAGGCGTCCGCAGATCACGCCAACTGCGCCTTTGGCGCGGTAGTCCGAGATACTGTCCGAGGTCACGATACCGCTCCGCACCACATGCGCGTCGGCATCACAGGTCCCACAAGCCAGCACCGTCTTGTTGCAACTCGCCAGCGCCTCCAGCTGTTCCCGGACCACCGGCTCGTCGCACAAAGCATCGCGCAGCGCTTTGTTCGAGAGTACGAGGGGCACATGCAAGTTGATGCATTCCCCCCCCAGACGTTGCGCCAACATCGCCGTGCAAGCCTCGGCGGCAAATCCGAGTGCCGCGGGACGTGACCCCAGAAGTTGAATGACCCTCAGATCGGGTACCGGGGCGTTAGGCACCTGCTGCGCCATCTGATAAATGGTCGCCCCCCAGGACACCCCCAAACGGTCGCCCGGCTCCAGCAAACGTGGCAGCCAGTCCGCCGCGGTCCGGGTCACCCGTGCGACGCTGGCCGCGGCTCCTTCGGGATCGAGCGGATCGTCCGGCACAACCAAGGCATCGGTCAGCCCAAAGAGCGCACAAAGCTCTGCCGCCAGGCGGTGCCCTCGGAAAACATCGCTGTCGAGATGCACCCGCACCCAGCCCCTCGTGCGGGCTTCATTAAGGTAGTTCACCACCGATGCGCGGCTGATCCGCATACGTTCGGCAATTTCGGTCTGGTTCAACCCGTCATGGTAGTAGAGCCATGCCGCTTCGACAAACAGGGCGTCGTCACGCGATGCCATTCGCATCGGGTCCGCAGCGCCGCCTTTCAGCTTGCCGAGAGGACTGACCGAAAGGGGCACGAGCTATTCGGCTGCCTTGGAGAACTCGGGGAACAGACTCGCCAATCCCTCTGCGGATGCGTTGCACACACCACGTTCGGTAATGAGCCCCGTAACCAGCCGGTTCGGCGTCACGTCGAAGGCCGGGTTACCGCCACTTGTACCGTCGGGTGTGACCTGCACCATGCCGATCTCACCGGTCCCGGTGATACCTTGCACGTGGGTCACCTCGAAGGCGTCGCGTTCTTCGATCGGGATCTCGGCCACGCCGTCCCTGACAGTCCAGTCGATCGTCGGCGAGGGCAGCGCCACATAGAACGGCACGCCGTTATCCCGCGCCGCCAGCGCCTTGAGGTAAGTGCCGATCTTGTTGCACACGTCGCCCTGGCGGGTGGTACGGTCGGTGCCGGTTATCACCATGTCCACGAGGCCGTGCTGCATCAGGTGACCGCCCGCGTTGTCGGTGATGTAGGTGTGCGGCACGCCGTGTTTGCCCAGCTCCCATGCGGTCAGCGCCCCTTGGTTGCGGGGGCGTGTCTCATCGACCCAGACCTGCAAGGGGACACCCGCATCATGGGCGTGATACATGGGACTGGTCGCAGTGCCCCAATCCACCGTGGCCAGCCAGCCGGCGTTGCAATGGGTGAGCAATCGCACCGGTTCGCCTTCGGGCTTGCAGGCGGCGATTTCGCGGATCAGGGCAAGCCCGTGCTCCCCGATCCGGCGATTGATTTCGACATCTTCGTCCGCGATGTCATGGGCCAGCGTCAGGGCGGCAGCGGCCCGATCAGCTTGGGGCAATGGACGCAGCGCAGCGCGGCAACGATCCAGCGCCCAGCGCAGGTTGATCGCCGTAGGGCGGGTTTTCTCCAGAAAGCTCCAAGCCGCATCCATATTCGCATCCGAGGGGTCCTCGGCCATGGCTAGCGCCATGCCGTAAGCCGCCGTAGCCCCTATCAGGGGCGCACCGCGCACGCGCATCTGGTAGATCGCATCCGCGAAATCCTGCATCGTGGCGACCGGAACGACGCGAAAGTCATGGGGCAACCAGCGTTGGTCGATAATTTCGAGAACGTTTTGTTCGTGGTTCCACCACAAGGAACGGTAGTGTGTGCCGTCGATTTTCATAGGACGTCCTTTCTATTGAAGTCCCGCGCAAGGGCGCAGACGGCCTTTGCATCGGCAAGCGTTGCGGCCGAATGGATCAACTCGGCCCCCATCAGCAGATTGCGCGCCTCCAGCGGTGCGCGCACCCGCACATCCGCGATGTCCTCGAAATCGGCATTATGCGCCAGCGAGAGGCACCGTCGATGCATCTCGATCCCGCACACCGCCCAGGCATCGCGCCAAATCTCTGCCAAAACGGCATCACAGGCCGGAGTGCTGTCCTGCCCCTGATCCTCGAACAAGGTTTGGGGATAGAGTATGCCTGTCCGCTCGCTGCGCCACAGATCGCGGAACTCGGCTTCAAAGACGGAACAGGTGTCCGCAATCACGCTGAGGATCCACTCTTGATAGGTCGCAAGGTCTTCACCGCGATGGGCGGGCTGGCTGAAATAGGCCATCAGGAAGTTGGCGCAGAGCATCCCGATATCGAAGCCGAGCGGCCCGTATTGTACAAACTCCGGGTCAATCACGCGGCTATCGCTGTCGGTGGACATGATCGAGCCGGAATGCAGGTCGCCATGGACCATCGTTTCGGTGTTCGACACGAAGCGTTGCAGCGCTTGCTGCACCTTGACCTTCAAGCCGACATCGGCGCGCAACCTGGCGATGACCGGTTCAAGTCCTTCAGTGTGACTGTTCATCTCGGCATCGAAATACGGGTCGGTAAAGACCAGAGCCTCTGTGATGGCTGGGATCTCCACATTCCCTGCAAACAGGGCGACATCAGCCTTCTTTTCGGGGCTCGGCATCGACAGCTCGGATCCACGAAACGCTGTTCGGGCACAAAACCGGCCCAGAAACGCGGCCAGCCCCGCGACATGCTCCCCGGCGATCAGCTTGCGCCGCAAGATCACATGGGGGGACAGGTATTCCATGATGATCAGCGCCTGCGCCTCGTCGAAATGGTACACCGTCGGCACCGCGCCCGGGTCGCGTGCGGCCTGCCGCGTCAGCGCGTGATACTCGAAATAAGCGCGATAGAGAGGCAACGGCCAACTGTCCCCAACCAGACGGACATAGGGCAGCGCCTGCTTGACGATCACTTTTCCGCTGGGGCCACTGACGATGAAAACGAGGTTGAGATTGCCATCTCCGACCTCTTCCACCTGCCAAGCCCCCGGATCATTTCCCACACGGGACGCGAGCGCCGAGACGCCCCGGAGCCGCTCTGGCAGTGTCTCCACGGTTAAAGCTTCATACGCCGTGCCTGCGCCCATAGGCGGCCTCCCCTCGGTTGCTCTGACGCGCTGTCGAGTTGTGCGTAGTCCTCAGTTTATACTTATGTCAAATTATTTGACAAATGTATTCACGCCCGCCTACCGTCGCGCGACACGGGGGAGGAGACGCGTGGCTGATCATGCGCTCATAGTGAACGGTTTGCAAAAATCGTTTGGCAAGAACAACGTATTACGCGGCATCGACCTGACTCTGGATCCAGGGTCCGTGACTGTTCTGATGGGCGCGAACGGCGCTGGAAAATCCACGCTGGTGAAAGTGATATGCGGCCAACACCGCGCCGATGGCGGCACCATGCGCCTTGCTACGAACGCGTTCGACCCCGAGGATGCCGCCGACGCGATCCGGCAGGGGGTCGTGACGGTCCACCAATCCATCGACGACGGCGTAATCCCCGATCTCGATGTGGCGAACAACCTGATGCTGGACCGGTTGGCGGAACACTCTCATGGCCTTTTCGTGCGCGAGCGCCACCTGCGTACCGAGGCAGCCAAGGTGGCCGCCGCGATGGGTATCGAGGTGAACCTGAGGGCCCGGGTGTCTGACCTGTCCGTCGCCGACCGGCAAATGATCGCCATCGCCCGTGCCATGGCCCGCGCGCCCAAGGTTCTGATCCTCGACGAACCGACCTCATCGCTCTCGGCGACCGAAGCGGACCGGCTGTTCGAGCTGATAGACCGCCTGCGCGCTCAGGGCGTGGCGATCCTGTATATCTCGCACCGAATGTCGGATATTCGCCGCATCGCAGACCGCATCGTGGTCATGCGCGACGGCATGATTTCAGGTGTTTTCGAGACTGAACCGCTCGACCTTGAAGCCGCCGTGACGGCGATGCTGGGCCACCGCATGACCGAGGTCGACGCCGAGGTGCGGCAAGGCACACATCCGGTACTGGAAATCAAAAATCTGCAGTTGTTCGAAGGTGCCTCCCCGATCACCTTGACCGCCCATGACGGCGAAGTTGTCGCCCTGGTCGGATTGCTGGGTAGCGGCAAGAGCCGCCTCGCCGAGATCCTCTTTGGCATCGCGAGGCCAATACGGGGGAGCATTCGTATCAAGGGAAAGGACTACAGCCCGCGTTCGGTCAAAGATGCAATTGCACAGGGTGTGTTCATGTCCCCCAAGGACCGTGGCACCAACGCCGTGATCCCGGCATTCGATATTGCCGACAACATGACCCTGCCGTTTCTGCAGGGTATGAGCGTCGGGTCGTTCCTGAAATCTCGCCAACAGCGCGGCACCGCGCAAGGCATGGTGGACCGGCTGGGTATCGTGTGCCAATCCGTCAGGGACGGCATCGGCACATTGTCCGGCGGCAACCAGCAGAAAGTGATGATCGCCCGCTGGTTGCTGGAGCCCGCGCAGGTCCTATTGCTCGACGAGCCCTTCCAAGGCGTGGATATCGGCGCGCGCCGCGACATCGGTCACCATATTCGCGCCACCACCCAAGGACGCGCCACCCTCGTGTTTCTAGCGGAAATCGACGAGGCACTCGAGATCGCCGACCGGATCGTAGTGATGAGCGAAGGCGCAATCGTCGGCGAACACACGAACCGGAACATCGACCTCGCCGCGCTTGTCGCGGATATCTCGGGGGCCACATCGACCGTGACAGGCACATCTCCATGAACGACCGACTTCTCGACATCGCCATTCGCTATGGCTTCCTGATGCTCCTGTTCGGGTTGATCGTGTATTTCAGTCTCGCCGCGCCGGGCTTCCTCGGGCCTTTGTCGGCGGCCTTCGTGCTGCAATCCGTGGCGATCACCGGTATTCTTGCCCTTGGGGTGACCTGCACCCTGGTGGTCGGCGGATTTGACTTGTCAATCGGCGCGGTGGCGACATCGGCGCTGATGCTGTCGGCCTATTCCATGGTGATCCTCGAACACCCGGCAATCGTCGCGGTTCTGTTATGCCTCGCGATGGGGGCCCTGGTCGGGTTCATCAACGGATTGCTGATCGTGAAATTCCGGGTGCCCGATCTGCTGGCGACGCTGGGCATGATGTTTCTGCTGATCGGTCTGCAACGCATTCCGACCCAGGGTAATTCCATCGCTACGGGGATGACCCTGTCCGATGGTACCGTGGCCGAGGGCACCTTTTCGGCGGCCTTCCTCTGGCTGGGGCGTCACCGGTTCGATGTGGTTATCGAGCGCCTGCTGCCGATGCCGGTGGTGATCTTTGTCGGGATCGCCGTTTTGATCTGGCTGTTTCTGGGCTTCACCCGGCATGGACGATTGATGTACGCCATCGGGTCCAATGAACGCGCCGCCGGTCTCGTCGGCACCCCGGTCAACCGCTACAAGATCGCGGCCTACATGATCTCGGGCGTAACCGCGTCCATCGGGGGTATCCTGCTGGCTGCCCGTCTGGGACGGGGCGACATTGCCAGCGGCAACAACCTGCTGCTCGATTCCGTGGCGGCCGCGTTGATAGGGTTCGCGGTTCTGGGCGCAGCCCGACCCAACGCTTTCGGCACCGCCATGGGCGCGCTTTTCGTGGGCATCCTGCTGCAGGGTATGACGATGATGAACGCGCCCTACTACACGCAGGATTTCGTCAAGGGCGCGGTCCTGGTCGCCGCCCTTGTCTTCACTTTCTACCTGTCCTCGCGCCGCAGCGGCCCGGGGCATTGATCATCAGCGATAGGGAGGACTCGATATGCTGAGACGTCACTTCATGGCCTTTGCAAGTGCGGCAAGTCTTGCGCTTGGCGCGGGCGCCGCAACCGCGCAGGAGGCACCTGCCCCATTGGACACTCCCGAAGAGGTCACTATCGCGCTGGTGCGCTACCTGTCCACCGGCGATTTCTTCCAGGCCTACCTGTCAGGCGTCGAAACGCAGGCCGCGGCACTTGGTGTGAACCTGCGCGTGTTCGACAGTCGCCAGGATGCCGCCTTGCAGGCAGACATGGTCGACCAGGCCATCGCGCTTGGCGTGGACGGGATCATCATCCAGCACGGTCTCACGGAATCCATGCGGGAAGCCGCACAGCGCGCGGTGGATGCGGGGATCAAGGTTGTGGCGTTCGACGTGAATGTCGAGAACGCGGCTATTCCGCAGGTCGAGCAGTCCGATTATCTGCTCGGCAAGTTGGCTCTGGAACAGGCGATCAAGGACAATGGCGACAGCTTTGCCGCTGGCTATGTCTACGTCCCGGGCATCGCGCCGCTCGACCGCCGCCACGCGGCCTGGGAAGAAGTGAAAACTGCCAATCCAGGCATCACCGAAGAAGCGCGGATCGGCACGCTCGACAATCCGATCGCGAATGCCAATGCCAACCAGGCACGCGCGGCTCTTCAGGCCAACCCGAACATCTCGGTCTTCTTCGCCCCCTATAACGAGTTCGCCAAAGGCGTGAAAATCGCCGCGGACGAATTGGGCCTGAGCGGCGAGATGAGCATCTACTCGGCCGATATTTCCACCGCGGACATCGCGCTCATGCGCGAGCCGGGCAGCGCTTGGAAGGCCACGGTTGCCACCAACCCGGCCGTTGTCGGGGAAGTGTCCGTGCGCGCGCTTGCCCTGATGCTGGCCGGCGAGGATCCCGGCGCGTCTGTGATCGTGCCGCCGACTCTCATCACGCAGGCTTTTCTCAACGACAATGACATCCGCAACATGGAAGACCTCGGTGCCAAGATGCCTCAGTTTCAGCACGCGGATGTTGCGATGGCCGATTGGATGCCTCTGCCCGCACGCTGACACAACCCGATCTGCCCCGCGACCGACGGGGCAGGTCAAACAGGTCTCGCCGGTGACGACCACCTGTCGACCGACCCGATCCCTGCACCCGCCACAACAGTCCCGGAAGTCCCGGAAGCCCCGGTTCACGGTCGCGCGCCAACGACTTGGTCAGCTTGACGGGACTGTTTTCCGCACCCAGTCTGAGCCCCTGACAAAAAGGGCTGGTAAAGACCGTGCCAAAAGCGCGCTGGATGCAGATCGCCGAAAGACATGCAGGACTTGGCGCTGTCATGAGGCGGGCGTCCTCAACATGGTGGCGTCCGAAGGCCGGTCATAACGGTCCTGACCTACGCCACCTGCTGGCCGCAATAGCAGCGCTTCTGTTCATCGGCACGTCGCAAGCCATGGCTCAGGAGGAAGACCTTCCTGAACAAGTCAGGTTCCTCGTACTCTACTCCAGTTCCAGCACGCTCTACGCCAACATCGCAATTCAGGAAGGCATCTCTTCGGCGCTCACCCAGGCGGATGCGCGGTCGCGGTTCGAGGTTTACGGCGAGCACCGCGACCTGCAGAGGTTTCCTGGTGCCGAGGAGGATCGGCATTTCATCCACAAGGTGACCCGCAAGTACAGCGACGACACGCTCGACGCAGTCCTGACCGTGGGCCCCAAGGCACTGTCCCTCGCGATAACGCATCAGGACCGTTTTGCACCGGGACTTCCCATCGTTTTCGGCGGCGTGGACAGCGAAGATCTTCGCGGGTTCGATCTGCCGCCCAATGCCTATGGCGTCTTCGGCTCCTTCGATCTTGTCGGCACGCTGGAGCTGGCGCGGGCGCTCCAGCCTGATGCGACACGCGTCGCCATTTTCACCGGAAGCGCGGCCTTCGATCAAAGTTGGAAGGCCTCCGCTGAGCAACAACTCGCAGGTCTCGCGGAGCTTGACGTCACCCACCTGTCGGACTTGACGCTGGAGGAGTTTCGCGACGCCGCGGCGGCCCTCGACCGGGACACCATCGCGATCGTACTCACCATCTTCCGGGATGCAGCGGGGCGGCTGTTCACACCGGTTGAAGCCGCCGTTACGCTCGCCGAGGTTTCGGGTACGCCAGTTTACGGGGTCTATGACACCTATGTCGGATGCGGTCTCGTGGGCGGGCATTTCTCGACGTTTCAGTCGCTCGGCACGGCGCTGACCGAAACGGCGCTTCAGCTCGTCGATGATCCTACGAATGTGTCGCAGACTATCGAGGTGCCCGCTTCATCCGTGCTCGACTAGCGACAGATGCAGCGGTTCGATCTTGATCAAGACCGCCTCCCGCCCGGCGCTGAGATTCTATTTTACGACCCCGGCGTCTGGGAGGAATACTGGGCGGCAATCCTCCTGGCCTTCCCGATCATCCTCTTGCAGTCGAGCACAATCATCGGCCTCGGCGTTCTGGAAAAGCGCCGTCGCCGTGCCGCGGCCGAGCTTGCCCAGCAGCGGGCGGAGGTCGCCCGGCTTTCGCGCGTGTCCCAACTGGGCGAGTTGTCCGGCGCGATCGCGCATGAGCTGAAGCAGCCCCTGACCTCGATCCTGATGAATGCGGAATCCGGCAGGGCCCTGTTACGACAAAGCCCGCCGGATCTGCGTGAGATTGCCGAAATCCTGGAAGACATTGCCAACGATGATCGGCGCGCGGCGGGTGTTATCGACAACCTGCGCAAACTCCTTGGCGAGGGGGCCCCTGACTTCCAACCTGTCGAACTCAACGACGTGGTGCGCGCGACCCTGCGCCTGATCCGGAGCGAGCTGATCGCGCGGAGTGTCAGGACAGATTTGAAACTCTGCGAGGCTGCCCTGATTGCGACAGGAAATGCGGAGCAACTTCAACAGGTTCTCTTGAACCTGATTTTCAACGCTACAGATGGCATGGCGGATCAACCGAGAAAGACACGGCGGATAAGCATCGAGACGACACTGCGTACCGACGGCATGCGCGAGGTGTCCGTCACCGATACTGGCCCGGGCCTGCCCGAGGCCGTGCGGGACGCCGCTTTCCAACCTTTCGTGACGACCAAGGCGCATGGAATGGGCCTCGGGCTGTCGATCAGCCGGACGATTGCAGAGGCTCATGGCGGTCAACTCCACGTCGACGGCGCGGCATCGAAAACCCGCGCCATACTGGCACTTCCAGCGCCATGAGTGCCCCGGAATCCCAGGAATGCCTTGTCCACATCGTCGAGGACGACGCCGCGATCCGGCGTGCGCTGCGACGAATGATCATGCGGCACGGGTACGAGGCCATTGAGCATGCCAGTGGCGAGGCGTTCATGGATGGCTTCGACCCCGACAGGATCGGATGCGTCATCGTCGATATGTAACTGCCCGGGATCAACGGCATTGCCTTTCAGGACCGGATCGCCGCGACATCCAAGAGCTGTCCCGTGGTCTTTCTGACCGGGCGCGGCGACATCGCGATGGGCGTGCGCGCGATGGAGTCCGGAGCTTTCGATTTTCTGACCAAGCCCATCGAATCCGAACGGCTTCTGACACGGTCCGCAACGCAATCGACCATGCATGCGACGCGCAATCCGCGCTGTCGGTAGAAGCGCGCTTCGAACGGCATCTGCGAAGACTTACACCGCGCGAACGCCAGGTCCATGATGCGGTGGTGGCCGGAGAGCCCAACAAGAACATCGCGATGGACCTGGGACTTGCGAAGAAAACCGTGAAGGTCCACAGGGCGCGGGTCATGCAGAAGATGGGGATGCGTAACCTCGCGGACTTGGTGCGTGCCGCCGTCACCCGCCGGATCGGCGCACCGTGATGTAGGCCCATTGGGCATCTATCGGGCAACGGCCGCGCATGCGTCGGTTTGGCCCATGTGTAGCGATGCTGGACTTGTCGCGATTGTCGACGATGATGACGCCGTGAGGCGGGCATTGGCGCGGGGAACCCGGTCTCTGGGCTACAATGCGCGGACCTTTGCCTCTGGCGAAGCCCTTCTCGGGGCCCCTTTCGAGGTCCCGCCGGTCTTGTTGCTTCTCGATCTGCATCTTCCCGGGGTTCGCGGCCCGGACCTGATCGCACAACTCAGAGCACGCGGCTTCACCCCGAGGATCGTTGTCATGACGGGGCGCGATAGCGAAGGTGCAAAAGGCAGTTGCCTGGCTGCGGGCGCAGACGCGTACATCAGAAAACCCCTGTCCCGCGCGGACCTCTCCGGGTTCCTCCCGAAAGTCTGAGGCGCATCCAGCACCCGATAGGTACATCGTCCAACTATGCGCCATCGTCGCCGTTCCGCATCCTGTGGGCAGTTCTGTGGTCGCCCGGCGCTGGCCCGCTTCACCCATCGCGGTGCAGCCCCGGCCCCATGTCCGACGCGTGTCCAGATCGGACTGTCAGCAGACAACAGGAAGGAGAACCTAAACATGACACAAGCAAGACTGGTGGTCGCGGCTTTGTCGGGCGCGAACGCATTGACGGTCACGGCGCCCGGCTTCGCCCCACGCGCAATCGCTTAGGATGCTGAGCCGCCCGCGCATTTCCACGAGAAGGGAAAGATGCCCTCGCAATTCACCATCGACATCCTGAACGAAGCACGCGAAGCGCTGCCGTTCGATGACACTCAGGATTTCGACGAGCTCGCCCGTGGCCTGATCGCCGCGCCCGAAACGCTCCAGATCGAGGCGGAGGCCGGCGGGTTCACCTGGGAGCTGGAGCGATTCAATTTCCTCAAGGAAGGTGAGAACTTCGACAGTATCCATCCCTCTCTCGAGCGCCAGGCCCGTCTGACCACGCAATTCGGCCTCTACGAGGTGATGGAAGGCATCTACCAAGTGAGCGGCTACGACCTTTCAAACCCGACCTTGATCCAGACCGACAGCGGCTGGATCGCCTATGACGTGCTGTTGTCCAAGGAAACCGCCGAGGCGACAATGGAACTGGTCAACCAGGAGCTTGGCAAACGTCCGATTGTGGCCGTGATCTATTCGCACTCCCATGCGGACCACTTCGGGGGCGTGCGTGCCCTCGTGGATGATGCGGCGATCGAGGCTGGCGAGGTCGAAATCATCGCGCCTGAAGGCTTTATCGAGCACGCGGTGTCCGAAAACGTCTATGCCGGCAACGCCATGACGCGGCGGAGGTTCTATCAGTACGCCTCGCTCTTGCCGGCCAGCCCCTTTGGCTATGTCACCAAGGCCTCGGCCAGGCTGCCTCCAGCGGCGCCACGGGCCTAATCGCGCCGACGATGGAGATCTCGGAGCCCCTCGAAGAGCACACGATCGACGGTGTGCGCATGGTTTTCCAACTGACCCCGGGCACCGAAGCCCCGTCCGAGATGAACACCTACCTGCCCGACGTGAAGGCGCTCTGGATGGCGGAGAACGTCACTGGAACGATGCACAACATCTACACCCTACGGGGGGCCCAAGTGCGCGATGCCTTGGGATAGTCCAAGTTCATCAACGAAGCGCTGCAGATGTTCGGCACCGAGGCCGAGGTCATGTTCGCCTCGCACCACTGGCCACGATTCGGCAACGAACGCATCCAAGAGGTGCTGCGCGCACAGCGAGACCTGTACGCGAACCTGAACAGCCAGGTGCTGCACTTTGCCAATCAGGGCGTCACGATCAACGAGATCCACAACGTCTACGAACCGCCCGAGAGCATCGCGAACAACTGGTTCAACCGTGGCTACCATGGCTCGGTCGAGCACAACGTACGCGCGGTGATCAACCGCTACCTCGGCTACTGGGATGCCAACCCGGCCACGCTAATCCCGCTGTCACCGGCGGATTCCGCTCCGCTTTATGTGGAGATGATGGGCGGTGCGGACGCGATCCTCGCCAAGGGGCAGCAGCTGTTCGACACCGGGCAGTATTTCCACGCCGTCGAGATCCTGAACAAGCTTGTCTATGCCGAGCCGGACAACGCTGCTGCCAAGGACCTACTGGCCGATAATTTCGAGCAGATCGGCTACCAGCAGGAAAACCCCGGCCTGCGCAACAGCTTCCTCGCCGGCGCCTATGAGCTGCGCTCCCCTCTGCCCACGGGCACTGCGACCGAAACCGCAACGCCGGACGTGATCCAGGCGATGCCCACGGGGCTGTTCCTGGACTACATCGCGATCAAGATGGACAGCCGGAAAGCGGGCGATACCGAGTTCACGATCAACATCGTGCATCCCGACATCGAGGAGGAATACATCCTCGAACTGAGCAACGCCACTCTGACAAATATCGAAGGCTACCAGGTCGAGACCCCCGACCTGACCCTCACGATCGACCGCGCGCAGCTAGTTCCGGTCATGATCGGCAAGGCGACCATCGACGCACAGATCGACGCCGGGAATGCTCAGGCCGAGGGCGATCGGTCAGTGTTGACGCAGCTGGCTTCGCTGCTGACCGACTTCGAGATGACCTTCGAGGTCATGCCGGGCACCGAAGGCGCTGCGGCCGTTCCGGGGCGCTATGACCCTGAGGCAGGCCCCAGTGGGGTCGAGGGCAACCCCTTCCAGGTCAAAACGGTCAATGCCGGGGAACTGCCCAACTGAGAACTGCCGCCGCGCCCAGCGCGCGGCGCCCAACCGAAGGGGGGCCATGGCCCAGCCCCTCGGCCCTCCACACGCAAGGTACAATGACTGCACCAAAATCCTGCCGACTGCTTCATTCCGGATGAAGCCCTAGGGAGAAGACGGAGCGGTCAGGCGCGCAAACTAGAGGACCCGCTCAGCCATGAAGCATGCCAGAGCTCTGTCACTGACAATCATCACCGCGACAATGGCCTCGGCGGCATTTGCGCAGGGGGAGGCCGATGCCGCGGCACAGGCGAACAACCCGCTCGCCGACACCACGTCGCTCAACCTGCAGAACCAGTATTTCGGCAACCTGTCGAGCATCGACCGGGACGCAAACGCCGTTCTGCTGCGCGGGGCCAAACCGTTTCGGCTGGGCGCTGCAAACGGCATCGCCCGCGCGACTCTGCCCATCAATACAGTGCCCCGCACCGGGGGTGGGGACCGCTCCGGCCTTGGCGATCTGAACGTCTTTGCAGCCTTTCTGTTCGACACCCGCAACCCAGCGATCAGTTTTGGGATCGGTCCGCAGTTCACCGCGCCGACTGCGACAGATGACGCGCTGGGATCGGGCAATTGGTCGGCGGGATTTGCCAACGTGCTGTTCAACGCATCCAGCCCGACCGTGCAATACGGCTACTTGTTGACTTGGCAGGCCAGTTTCGCAGGCGAAGACACCCGCGACGACGTCAACGCGGCCGCCTTTCAGCCATTCGTATTCTATCAACTCGGTGGCGGCACCTACCTGCGATCAACCGGCGTGATGACCTACGACTTCAAGACCGATGACTATGCCATCCCCATCGGCCTTGGGATCGGCCAGGTGTTCCAGCGCGAAAACGGGGTTCTGAACCTGTTCGTCGAACCGCAGTATACCGTGGCCTCCGACGGCGATGGCCAACCGGATTGGGGGATCTTCGCGGGTGTGAACTTTCAGTTTTGAGGACACCGGCGAAGCCGTCATTGTGCGCCTGCATGAGTTCAAGCGGGGTTTTCACCAGCATGGAAGTCTTCAAACGCCACCATGTGACTTGAGTTACCGGGTGACCATTTCCAGAAACTCGACGAGCGCCTGACGATCCGCAGCACTCGGCACGCGCTGTTCGGGCATACGGCTTCCTGGTGTATAGGCATCCGGGCCATACTCGAAGAGCTCGGATATCGTTTGGGCGGTCCATACGATATCAAGGTCTTTGAGAGCCTCAGAATACTGATACCCCTCGGCGGTCGCGATCCGGCGTCCAAAGATGCCATGGAGTGTCGGCCCGGCCCGCGCCCCATCATCGGGCGTCAGGGTATGGCAAACGGCGCAGGCCCGAAAGACTTCTGCACCGCGCGGATTGGTTAGGGTCGGATCGGGGGGGCCACTGCCCTCCCCCAGGGCGATTCCGTCCAACGACCAGCGCCGGATCAGGCCATCGTTGCCACCCGTCAAAAGCACGCCATCCGAAATGGCCAGTGCCCAGATTGGCCCTTGACCGGTCTCAATGGCCACCTGCACGTCGAGCGTATCCGGATCGACCAGCCATACGTCCCCCGTCATGGCCCCAACGGCCACAAGCCCTTCGGAGGCGGCAACGGACAACAGCCCCCGACTGGAGATGGTCGCCTCATCAAGTTCTGTGATTGCAGTGACTTTCCGCAGAATGCCATCGGGAGACGCGACGAATAGGGCTGCGCCATCGGTCGCGAGCGCTGAAGCGGCTGCAGGCAGGCTGATCTGGCCGGCATCTGTCCCGTCCGGGTTCCACAACCGCAGCCTCAGATCCGCGCCCACGCTGGCCAAGCCACCGCGGTACCCGATGAGGCCGGTGATTTGTCCCTCATGCGCCTCGATGTAGCTGGGACTTCCAGTGCCGGACCAAAGGGCGATCCGCCCATCCCATCCAGCCGATGCAAGACCGTCGCCGAGGGCGACCATCGCGCCGACGGGCAGCGGGTGCCAGATCTCGGATTGCAGGGGCTCCGGGCTATCCCCCCAGATAACGACACGGCCATCCTGTCCCCCGGAGGCAAAGCGACCGCCTTCAAGCGGGACAACCGCCGTGACCGCCCCTTCGTGGTGACGGGTGATCTGCATGGCTGTGAAACCATCCCAGACAATGGCCCGGGTATCGAAGGATCCGGAATAGATGCGACCTGCCTCGTCCGTCGCCAGGGCGCGCACAGGTCCACCATGACCGCGTAGATCTTGCGCCAAGACAGGGGCAGAGGCCAGCGCGACCGCACAGAGGGTCGAGGCGACCCTCATCTTGCCCCCCTGCCCCACGGCAGATCAGTTGCTGATCAGGTTTTGTTCACCGGGCGATACGCGCGCGCCCTCTGTCGTGAAGGCCGAGGTGCTGTCGGTCTGAAAGGTGCCGTTAAGGACATTCGCCGCAATGAAGGCAATGCCGAGAACGACGCCACAGGCGAGAAGGAAGGCTTTCATCAGTCAGGCTCCTTGTAGTTTTCTTGGTGATTGGTATTTTGAGGATGAGGCTACCAGATTGGCCCAAAGGGCTCCTGCCATCTCGACGTAAAGCTTGCCCAGAGGGCCCTCCGGATCGCGGACCACGATGGGCTGGCCGCTGTCGGATGCGGCCCTCAAGTCCATTGTGAGCGGCACTGCCCCCAAGAACGGCACATTCAAACGCTTGGCTTCAGCTTCCGCTCCCCCGGTACCGAAAAGTGCGTGCTGTTTGCCGCAGTCGTTGCAGGTGAAATGCGCCATATTCTCGATCAAGCCAAGGATCGGCACATCCACCTTTTTGAACATCGCAATGCCACGACGCGCATCGATCAGGGCCAGGTCTTGTGGGGTCGAAACGATCACGGCACCCGCCAGCTTCGTGCCTTGGGCGATCGCGAGTTGCGCATCGCCGGTGCCGGGCGGCATGTCGACGATCAGAACATCCAGGGCACCCCAGTTAACCTCCGCCAGCATTTGCGTGATCGCCGACATCACCATGGGACCGCGCCAGACCATCGCCGTCTCGGCATCGACCATCATACCCATGGACATGGCCGATATTCCGTTGGACTGCATCGGCAGAAGCCTGCGATCCTTGCCCATGCGAGGTTGCCCATGAAGAGCAAGCAGCGTCGGGATGGAGGGGCCGTGGATGTCCGCGTCCAGAATGCCCACCTTCAAACCGTTTGCACGCAGACCCAAGGCAAGGTTTACGGCAGTGGTCGATTTGCCAACCCCTCCCTTGCCAGAGGCAACGGCCACCACATGCGCGACCTCGGCCAACACCGCGGGCTTCGCGGCATTTGGTTGTTTGAGGACCGGTGGAGCAGCGGCTGCATCATTGGTCAGGGTAACAAAGGCCGTCTCAGCCCCTGGTATGGCGCGCAAGGCCGCCTCGGCCTTGGATCTTGTCTCGCCGAGAGACGCGGCGCCCGCGGCCGTTGTCATTATCGATAAACTGATACGACCACCGGACAGAACCGGCCCCGACACCTGCGGAGCGCCAAGAAAGGGCGTGCCGTCAGGCATCGTCAGCCCTGTCAGCGCCTCACGGGCAGCATGCAGGATCGGGTCATCTGCCATCGGTCTTCAAACTTTCGGTAGCGCCAATCTTTGCCTTCGCACGGGCAGGGAGACATGAACGGATCGCCCGGCGCAGAAATGTACCGCGCCGGGCGAGCCAAGCGTTCATTCCGCTGGATGCGGAGTTTTGGCGGGGCCGCCGTCTTGGGCCGCTTCGCCTTTCTGGACCTCTTCCACCCAAAGGGAGTGGTGTTCTTTCGCCCAGTTCAGATCTACTTCGCCGGTACCCATCGCATCAAACGCGCCTTCCATCCCGATCGAGCCAATGTAGATATGCGCGATGATGATGAAGGACAGGACAGCCGCAACGATCCCATGGATCAGTTGGTAGAACTGCCAATCCGCCTGTGTACCAGCCAAAGCCGGAAACAGCATCATGAAGCCGGTGAAAGACAGGGCAGCGCCGCCCAAAGTGGTCGACCAGAAGATGACCTTTTGACCCGCATTGAACTTTTTCGCAGGGGGATGAACACCTTTCTTGAGAAGACCGCCACCCTTGGCGACCCACTCGGCATCCACCTTGTCCGGGATGTTGTGCGAGATCCAGACCGCGAAAGACATGATCAGACCCAGCATGAAGGCCCATCCCACATAGTTATGCGCGATTTTGCCCCAAACCGAAATCGTGGAGAATGCAGTCTCTCCGAGCCAGGGCAGGACCATCGTGCGCCCAAGCACCAGGTTGAGACCGGTGAGAGCAAGCACGATGAATGAACCCGCCATCAACCAATGCGCAAACCGCTCTACCGCTGTGAAGCGCAGGATACGGACGCCGGACAGCTTGCTATCCACCATGATCTTGCCACGGATGAGATAGAAGCCCGTCAACACGACCAAAGCACCCACAACACCAAGGATCGAAAGGATTCGCACCGTGCTGGTGTGGGTATCAGCCCAGGAGGCGTTACCCGGTTTGATCAGACCGCTGGACAGCTCGTCTGGGATCGAAACACGACCCGCGACCATCTGATCGTCCCGCAGAGCCTCGAACAGGGAGTCCTCCGTGACCGCTTCTGCGGTCGGGTTGATTTGCTGAGCTTGCGCAGGTGCATGGAGGGTGCCGCCCATGATGCCCAGCACCACGAGCACACCGAAAACGGCCACGAAGCGTTGTGTGAGTGTTTTCATATTCATTTTGCTATCCCACTCAGACCGTTACCGTATCGCCATAAGCGCTACGCCAGCCCCATGCCCCGGAACCGTAGCCCCGGGTCACCACGCGTTCCTTGTAGATCTCGGCAATGATGTCCCCGTCGCCGGCAAGCAGCGATTTGGTGGAACACATCTCGGCGCACAGGGGCAGTTTCCCCTCGGCCAGGCGGTTGGAGCCGTACTTGACGTACTCGGCTTCGGTCATGTCCGCCTCCGGGCCGCCTGCGCAGTAGGTGCATTTGTCCATCTTGCCGCGCGTACCGAAATTCCCCACCTTGGGGTATTGCGGCGCGCCGAAGGGGCACGCGTAGAAGCAGTAGCCACATCCAATGCAGGTGTCCTTGGAGTGCAGCACGACGGCGTCATCGGTGGTGTAGAAGCAATCCACCGGACACACCGCCGCGCAGGGCGCGTCGGTGCAGTGCATGCAGGCCATCGAGACCGATCTCTCGCCCGGCAAGCCATCGTTGATCGTCACGACCCGGCGACGGTTGATGCCCCACGGAACCTCATGCTCGTTCTTGCAGGCCGTCACACAAGCGTTGCATTCGATGCAGCGGTCCGCGTCGCACAGAAATTTCATTCGTGCCATTTCAGTGTCCTCCCTTAGGCCGCTGCAATTTGGCAAAGTGTGACTTTGCCTTCATGCATGCCTGTTACCGGGTCATATCCATAGGATGTGACCGTATTGACGCTCTCGCCCAAGACGATGGGGTCGGTGCCCTCGGGGTAGTTGCCCCGTTGGTCTTCACCCTGGAACCAGCCCGCGAAGTGGAACGGCATGAAGGCCACGCCCTCCGCCACGCGTTCGGTCACCAAGGCCTTGACGCGGGTTTTGCTTTCGTTTTCCGGGCCATAGACCCAGACCCAACCGCCGTCGGAAATGCCCCTGGCTTCTGCGTCCGCCGGGTTGATCTCCACGAACATGTCCTGCTGCAATTCGGCGAGCCAAGGGTTCGACCGGGTTTCTTCACCACCGCCCTCATACTCGACCAGACGGCCGGAGGTCAGAACGATCGGGAAGCTCTCGGACAGATTGCGCTCGACGGCAGAGGCCTGCATCGTGTGGCCGATGTTCGGCACACGGAACTGGCGACCATCATCGCGGGTCGGGTAGTCGGCCACGAGGTCCGGGCGCGGCGAATAGATCGGCTCGCGGTGCACCGGGATCGGGTCGGGCAGGTTCCACGCCACGGCGCGGGCCTTACCGTTGCCGAAGGGCACGCAGCCGTGCTCGATCGCGACACGCTGGATCCCGCCGGACAGGTCGAGCGACCAACTCACATTGGCCATCGCCTCGGGATCGTTGCCGCCGATGCGCTGGATGGTGGCCAGCTCTTCCGCGGTCAGATCGCTGTCCCAGCCGAGGCTCTGAAGGATACCATAGGTGAACTGCGGATACCCGTCCTCGATCTCGGAGCCAACCGGATACGACCCCTCCGCCAACAAGGTCTCGCCGTCCCGGTCGAGACCGAAGCGGGGACGGAAGCCACCGCCGCCCTCTTTGACCGGCACGTTCGGGTTGTAGAGGATATGCGTGCCGGGATGCTTGAACTCCGGCGTCCCCCAGCAGGGCCAGGGCAGACCGTAGAAATCGCCGGCCACGTCGCCCGCATCCGCGGGCGCGCGCAGAGTGACCAGGTCGAACTTGTCCTGGTTGGCCATATGCGCCTTGAGCCGTTCGGGGCTCTGCCCGGTGTAGCCGGTGGACCAGCCACCGCGGTTGATCTCGCGCAGGACGGATTCGGCCGTGGGCTCCATCGAGAACTTGCCCTGAACCATCTCGTAGTTCTTGAACATCTCGTCCGCAAAGCCGAGCTTTTCGGCCAGCCGGTAGATCACGGCATAGTCGTTGTCGCTCTCGAAGATGGGCTCGACGACTTTCTCGCCCCATTGCACCGAGCGGTTCGAGGCCGTCCGGCTGCCATCGCATTCGAACTGTGTCGAGATCGGCAACAGGTAGGTGTTGTCGGGACGATCGTGGAGGGCAGCGAATGTCGTGGGATGCGGGTCCGCGACGACCAGCAGATCGAGCGCGTTCATCCCCTTGAGGCTGTCGCCCATCCGCGGCACCGTGTTACCGCCGTGACCGAAGACGATCATCGCCTTGATGTTGTCGCGCTGATCGACGTCCTCCGCGTCAAGGGTGGTCGCATCGAACCAGCGGGTCGACGGGATCCCGGCCATTTCCATGTTCGCCTTGCGATCGCGCGCATCGCGACCGCCTTTGGCCGGCACCTCGTCGAAGCGCGCCTGCAGGTAGTCGTAGTCCACTTCCCAGACACGCGACCAATGGCGCCAGCCGCCCTCGGACAGACCGTAGTAGCAAGGCAGCGACCCGATATCGAGGCCGAAATCCGTGGCACCCTGAACGTTACAGTGGCCGCGGAAGATGTTGGCGCCCGACCCGTTGGAGCCGACATTGCCGGTTGCCAGAAGCAGGTTGCAATAGGTGCGCACGTTGGCCGTGCCGACCGTGTGCTGCGTGCCGCCCATGCACCAGATAAAAGTTGCAGGGCCTTGGGTGGCGAAGGTTTCCGCGACGCGGCGCAGTTCCGCCTCACCGATGCCGGTGATGCGCTCCACCTCTGCGGGCGGGTAGGCTTTGACCGCTTCGCGGATCTGGTCCATGCCCCAGACACGCTGATCGATATACTCCTGGTCCTGCCAGTTGTTCTCGAAAATGTGCCACATGATACCCCAGATCACGGCGATATCGGTGCCCGGACGCATGCGGATGTAATCCGTGGCGTGGGCGGCCGTGCGGGTGAAGCGCGGGTCGATCACGATGACATTGGCGCGGTTGGTCTCCTTGCCCGTCAGGATGTGCTGCAGCGAAACGGGGTGCGCCTCGGCCGCGTTGGAGCCCATGAAGATGATCGTCTTGGAGTTGCGGATGTCATTGTAACTGTTGGTCATCGCGCCATAGCCCCAGGTGTTCGCAACACCTGCGACCGTGGTCGAGTGACAGATCCGCGCCTGGTGGTCGACGTTGTTGGTCCCCCAAAACGCCGCGAACTTGCGGAAGAGATACGCGCCCTCATTGGAGAACTTGGCCGAGCCGAGCAAATAGGCGCTGTCGGCGCCATGTTTCTCGCGGATGTCGAGCATCTTGTCGCCGATCTCGTCGATCGCCTGATCCCAGGAAATCCGGACCCATGCGCCGTTTTCCTTCTTCATCGGATATTTCAGGCGGCGGTCGCCGTGCACCAACTCGCGCACCGACGCGCCCTTGGCGCAGTGGGTGCCCCGATTGATCGGGCTTTTCCATGCCGGTTCTTGACCGACCCAGACCCCGTTTTGCACTTCGGCGAGCACGGTGCAGCCCACCGAACAGTGGGTACAGATATTGGTCTTGATCTCGACCGGCTGGCTGAAGTCCGTCATGCCAGCCTCGGCGCGACGCACCGTCGTGGCACCGACCGTCCCCAGCGCCGCAAGGCCACCCACGGCCAGTCCGGAGGATCTCAGGAAGCTGCGGCGGTCCACAGGCTTGGCGGAAACGTTCTGCGCAAAGGCCGCGAGGCCACTACGGCGCGCGTCTGTCGATCTGCGTTTGACCAGCATGGCTTACGACCCCTTGTAATAGCGATTGGTGCGGTAGAAGGCTTTGACGTGCTCGGTTTCCTGGTAGCGCTGTTTGGTGCGCTCGTCTCCGACCTCTTCGGCAAAGGAGGGGCGTGCGCCCCCTGCGATCACACTGGTCGTGGCCGCGGCGGCGACAGCGCCGAAGAACCCGCGCCGTCCGATGCCCCGTTCTCTCTTGGTATTATCAGACATGGTAACCTCCCGTTAGTCGTTCCACAGCACCCGGACTTCGCGTCTGCGGGTGAGCTGCTTATGATTTCGCCACACCTGACCCCGAGGCGCGGTGCGCTTTCGCCTCGAGGGCAAATGCCCGAGTCTCGATGTCAGTGAAGATGCGGCCAACCTCGGCAACGCTGCGGTAGAAGCGCGCGCTCGGTGCAACGGCCAGATCATCGAAGAACTGAGCCGCCCAAGGTTCCAGATGCCGCGCAAAGAAACCGGCCTCCCCAGCCGCGCCACAACCCAGCACACTGGCGTCGAAATCACCGGCCGCAAGCCCCGCCATCACTTCTGCAATGCTGGCGATGTGATCTTCCGGCTCGAACCGCCCCTCGACGCGCTCAATACCCATCATGGCAAGATCGCGTCGCAGATCTGCCAACGGTCGTTCGTTCAGGAACCCCGTCAGGTAAAACGAAGCATAGGGCAGCAATTCACCGCGCCCGACACCGACGAACAATTCGAAGAATTCGCGCGCGACATCCTCTGCGTCTGCCGCCCCGGCTGTATCGGCCAGAACACCGTAGGCTTGCCCGAGGGCAGTGTCGTCCCCGGTCAAACCCGCCAGAGCCGACAAAGCATCGCTATCCGGCGGCGCAACCAAAAGCGATGCAATCAGCGACCATTGCTGGGCGCGAAGCATCTCATATTCGGACTTTGCTGGCTTGGCCTGAGCCGTGCTCGCTGTCGACAAGGTCTTTCCCCGCTGTTGGAACTTTTGCCTGGCACCGCTTACGAATGGAACGATTCCACAGTTTCAGGCGTTTAGCAATCTTTTGTAGCACTGCCGTCGCGCTGTCTTTGCACAACTATTCCGGCATGGCGCCTCCATGGCGACGCAGCGGCAACTGAGCCACGCGATCAAAGGCGCGCGGCGCGTCTGGTTTTTCCTTGTGTTCCGGCTCAGATGGCGTGTCCCGCCGCACCGCAACTGGTGATGCTTCGGGCTGATCGGTTTCGGGGGCAGGGTCGGCCTCCTCCCCTGTCGTGTCCTCGGCAATCAACTCCTCCGCATCGTCGGACCGCTCGCCAATGAGCCCCTTGACCATCTTGGCCACGCTTTGCTCCGACAACGCCCCGCCGCCGCCAGGCACGCCGCCGGGCGCATTCCAGTCCCAGGCGTAGTCCACGGCAGGATCGAGGTAATCGCGCACCGCCGGGCTGGCCTGCCACAACTTGCGAAACGCCGCGTTCTTCAGGTGCGCCGGAACGCCCTTGGCCAGAAAGGGCGTCATGTCGAACCCGACCTCGATCTCGTCCAGCGAGGGCAGCGCCGCGATCAGGTCCGGGTCCTCCTCGACCGCGTCCACGGCGTCGACCGCTGCTGTGTCGGCCACCTCATCGGCAACTTCGGCCTGGCGCTTCGCCTCGAGCTTTCTGCGCGACCAGCGGCTTAGTCTGCTCGCTTCGGGATCCGTCATCCAGCCCCCTTCGGCGGCAAACCCGCCTTGCCCCGTGTCTGCACCCATTTTTCATTGTCCGACAACACCCGTGGCGCGCGCGGGTCATGCTGGGACGTGGCGGGCACGCGCTTGCGCTTGTGGAACTCCTCGTGGACATGATGGGCCTCGATAAAGGCCTCGATCCTGGCTACCACCGCACGCGGCATGGCAAGCGCTTCGACGACCCGCTCGGGATCGCTGGCCATCGCCTCGCCCTCATAGGGATCCGCGGTGACCAACCGCACCTCATCGCCATCACACGACACCCAGAGCGACGGCCGCATGGCGCGCAGGTTGTCGATGTAATGCCTTGTCTCGCCCGAGTGGAGAACGACCGCATGATCGCCCATGTAATAGGCGCGCACATCCCCCTGCTCCGACATCAGCGCCCCCATGTCGAGGGCGGGCAGCTCGGCCATGAGCGCCGAAGGCCGCACCACGCGCTTGGCCCATTTGTTGGCCGGCGGATGCGACACGCCCACCACGGCGACACGGATCACTTCACGCGGCATCAGGCTGTCCCCATCACGGCCGCAAACGCATCCCTGTCGTCGATCAACGGCAGACCCGTCACCAGGTTCTGCGGCTTGAACCGGATCACATTGCTGCCATCCAGCCCCATCAGAAGAAACACCGGTCGCGTCCCGATCTGCGGCAGCACACGATCGGGGGTCTCGAAGGTCAGGGCAAACAGGCCGACGAGCGTGGGAACCGGCGCCTCGCCATTCCAAAGCGCATTGCCCACCTTCGTGCCTGCCTCGTCTAGCCCGACAAACCATTGCAGATCGACATCGTCCGCCGTCTTAAGCGGCACAACACTGACGGCCTTGCCCAGCAGATGGCTCACGAACCGCGCAATCGCGTCGGCCAGACCTGCGCGCGCCTTGGGGTCGGCGCCGAACGGCAGCGCCATCGTATGGGCATCGGACCGGCTCCAATAGGTCCAGGCATTTGCCTCGTTCAGCACATCCAGTGAGTCCACCCCGCCATCCATCATGGCAAAAAGCGGATTGCTGTGTATTTCGCCCTCAAGCTCGGTCACCAATTCATCGTCGGCCAACATCAACCCGCCATCTTGCAGATAGGCGCGCTGCGGACGAAAAAGCATCTCAGCCGCGCGCAGGGTATGTACGTCTTCGCAACCCTCGAGCGCATTGCGCAATATGAGTTGCACCAACTGGTCGTAGAACAGATGCGGCAGGCGCACGCGCTTGCGCACAAGCTCCAGATAGCCGTCTTCGATCGACCCTGCGGCCAGCAGCGTATCGCGCAGTGTGAGCAGAAAGCCCCAATTCTCCCGGGCATCGGCATCTTGCATATTCGCGCACTCGACGCTCGAAACGGTCACTTGCGGATGCGCCAGCAGCCGCGCATGGAGCGCGCGCTCGGCAGCACAGGCCTCGGGCGGCGGCACGATCTCGGGTCGCGCCAGCCAGGCAAGGATCAACTCGTCCGTCACCTGCATGCGACCCGCCGCGTCAAGCCGCGTCAAATGATGACCGGAAGCGACCCAGAACTCCCTCATGTAATTCCCTTTTCTTCGGCAAAAGCGGCAAGGTCGAACGCTTCGTCCTCGTCGGTTTCGACCATGTGGAACGCCTTGTCATGGCCCCCCAGATAGCTGGCGGAAAAGGCCGTCGTCTCGCGCGGCTTCAGAGTGCGGAACTGCTCGCGGATCCCGCGTTCATCGGCGCTGCGATGAAGCGCGATCAGCGTCCCCTCACCGTGACCACGGCACAAATCCTCCGCGAGGCTCACCTCTTCAGCGGCGGCGGGCGTGGCTGCGGCCAGGCTCGGGGCGCCCAGCTGTTCCACGAACTGCCGGGCCAGTGTCGCAACCATGTCGTCACGGTCTTCTTGGCGGGCCAGGGTGACCGTGACCAGCGTCGACCAGCCAAAGCTCTCGACCCCCAGGAAACCGGACCGAAAGGCGATCTGTTCCTTGCGGCTCAAACTCTCGGGATCGCGGCCGGCAAACAGAAATGTGCCCGTGACGGCCCACTCACCGGGACTGGCCGCGGGCGCAAAGATCACGGTGTCGGAGCGATCAAGCTGGATGGTACGCGGCAGGCGGATCACAGCTTCGGCCCCGTCTCGTCGCGCCACGGGGCGACGGCAAGCGCATCTTTCAACGCCGCCAAATCGTCTGCCGTTTGCAAATCACCCTCTGCGGTCAACGTGCCCTCTGACGTCAACCTGCCGACATAGCGCGTGGCAACGGCATCGAAGCCTTCATGCTTCAGCCGGTCGAAATTCAGCATCAGGTAAGCGGCAAAACTCTCCAGAACCGCAGGCGGGTCCAGAAATTCTTCCTCTTTCAGGGACAGCGACTCCGGCTTGCTGCCCGGTGCCGTCAGATGATCGCGGTCTGCGATCAATTCGACCCCCAGAACCATCCAGTTCGGCACCGCCTCCTCGGCCGTGTCCGGCGCCACGCTCAGGCGCATGCCGCCCAGACGGCCACCATCCAGACGCAGCTCGCCGGGCCAGCCGAATTCCACGGCGCGCTCGGGCGGGCAATGCGCCGCCAGCGCTTCGCCCAAGGCCACCATACCCAGCACGAAGGCCTTGCGGGCTTCGGTCAAGGGGGTTTCCGGCTCCAGCACAACTGCAAAATCAAAACGCCCCGGCATGTGTCCTCCGCTGCTTGCATGCCATACAAGCGTTCCCGCCCCATGCTCAGGGGCCAAGTGACAGGCGTGCGCCAAGGCGTCACCCTTTGCCAGCCAATGCGCCGTGTAGGGCGGCGGCAGCACAAGGGTGCGCGGCGCAGAATGATCGTCGAGCACGGCGGCTTGTCCTTGCAACATCAGGTGTTTCAATTGAGTGTAACGCACTTGTTGCCTACTACAAGACTGCACAAGTCATTGGAGGCTGTTCCAAGACATCTCGATCGGACCAGGAAACACATGATCAAAGCCAACGCAAACCGGACCATCCTGACTTGCACCTGCGAAAACACCATGTCGCCCGACGAGGGAGCCTTGGCCAAGGCAGGCTGTGCCGCGGGCGGTTCGGTCAACCAGCTTTGCCGCGCGAACCTCGATAATTTCCGGGCGGCCTTGGCCAAGGGGTTGCCCGTGACGGTGGCCTGCACGCAAGAAGCCCCGCTGTTTTCGGAAGTCGCTGCAGACGAGGCACCCGATCTGCCCCTGTCCTTTGCGAACATCCGCGAAACCGCGGGCTGGACCGCCCAGGCGGCAACCAGCGGCCCGAAAATGGCCGCCATGATCGCAGCCGCGGCCGTTGCCCCGGCCCCCTTCGGCGTCACTACGCTGGACAGCACTGGCGTGACCTTGATCCTGGGCCGCGACGAGGTCGCGATCGAGGCGGCAGACGCCCTGTCCGAACATCTCGACATCACGGTCCTGATGCAGCCCGGTTCACAGATCACCCCGCCCATGCAAACCCGTTTCCCGGTTCTGCAAGGGCGCATCCGGACCGCCCTGGGTCATCTGGGGGCGTTCACGCTCACTGTCGATGACTACGCAGCCCCGTCGCCCTCGTCGCGCGAAGTGCTGAAGTTCGAGGCCGCGCGGGACGGCGCCGTGTCACGGGCGGATCTAGTGGTCGATCTGACCGGCACCCAGCCGCTTTTCGCGGCACATGACCTGCGACCGGGGTATCTTCGCGCCGATCCGAAGAACCCCAGGGCCGTCGCGGACCTGATCGCGAAGGCGGGGCAGATGGTGGGGACCTTCGACAAGCCGGTATATATCGACTTTCTGGCCGATCTTTGCGCCCATTCGCGCAACGGCATCACCGGCTGCACGAGGTGCCTGTCGCTCTGCCCGACCGGCGCGATCACCCCAAATGGCGACAGCGTCCAGATAGATCCCGCCATCTGTGCCGGTTGCGGCCAGTGCGCGGCGGCCTGCCCGACGGGGGCGGCCGCATATGCCCTGCCCGATGTGGCAACGGTGGCCGCACGTCTGCGCGCGGCCCTGAAGGCATGGCACGATGCGGGCGGGACGACGGCACCGGTTATCTTGCTGCACGACGCGGATCACGGGGAGCCGTTGATCAACGCGTCGGGCCGCTATGGCAACGGCCTGCCCGCCCATGTCATCCCTCTCGGGCTAAACGAGATCACGCAGGCCGGGCCCGAAGTTCTGGCTGCCGCTTTCGCCTATGGCGCGGGTGCCGTCGCGCTTTTGGGGCGCGCCAAACCCCTCCATGATGTCGACGGATTGCGGGCGGGGATCGAGCTTGTCACGGGCGTAGCGGAGGCGATGGGCCATGGTCCCGTAACCCTGATCGAAACGGACGATCCGGACGCCTTGGAAGCGGCGTTGGACGTCCTGCCCAAGAGCGCCGTTCATGCGGCCCCTTCCAGCTTTCTGCCGCCCGCGGACAAACGCGGTCTTCTGGTCATGGCATTTGCCGAAATGAACCGCGCCGCGCCAAAGCCCGCGCAAACCCTGCCTTTGCCGCAAGGCGCGCCCTTCGGCAGCGTGACCGTCGATCCCGAGGCCTGCACGCTGTGCCAGGCCTGCACCGGTGTCTGCCCAACAGGCGCATTGCTCGACAACCCGGAAACGCCAATGCTGCGCTTTACCGAAAGCGCTTGTGTGCAATGCGGGCTCTGCGCCGCGACCTGCCCCGAAACCGCCATTACCCTGACACCGCAGTTGGATTTCGCCGCCTGGGACACGCCGCGCCGGATCCTGCACGAAGAGCCGCCCTTTTGCTGCACGGTCTGCGGCGAGGCCTTCGCGACGCGCTCGGGAATCGACCGGGTCAAATCGCGCCTGGTCGATCATTGGATGTTCCAGGGCGAGACCGGCGCCGCGCGACTCAAGGTTCTGTCGATGTGCGAAGACTGCCGGGTCCAGGAAATCGTCAACCAGGGCTTCGACCCCCATGGCGAGACGATACGCAAAGTCAGAACGCAAGCCGATTACGGTGACGGTTACGAGGACAGCTAACTGAGTGGCGCGATCAGCGGCCCCCCGGTATTGATGTATACGCCTCCTGTAGGCGCACTGCTTTTTTCTTCGAAGCGCTCCTCTTGCATGGTGCCACTGCTCCGGTTGGAAAACGGGGAGCCAGGAGTAGCGTCAGGACCCATTGTTCAGCGGCAGCACTTGTGGTTCAAGGGCGAGCAACGAGCGGTGGAATGGAAGGTTAGGGCCTAATCAATCGGTCCTACCCCTAGGAAGCGACAGCTCCGTTCAGCGGCAGACCATCCTGCAGGAACAGAACGCCACCTCGACAGGATTCTGTCGCGGGGCCGAGGCGCGCTTCTGGACGCGGGCTGATCGAACCCGCCGAAGAAATCCTGCACCACCACGCCCGGCGCACCATCGAGCACGTCCGACAAGGTGACGGTCGCCTTGTCGCGGTAAGTCTCTGCGCGCAGCAGGTCCGTGCCGCCCGGGGTGTCGCGCTGCCGCTCTTCGGCGGTGGCCAGAGCGCCACTGGTGCCGTCGATGACGATCGGTTCCAGTTCGATGGTGGTGCCCGGGGTGGCGGATTGGCCGAGGGCGAGGGTTGGCATCAGCGCCTCGACAACCGTCGCGGTCAGGGGTCGTAGAAGCAGCATCTTTTCCAGTCTTTCGGTTGGAGTTGCGGCTGCCGGTCAGGTGGCGCGATGAGGAATCCTATTCCGCCGCCTCGGGGAACCGGACGGGTGCGGCGGGCAGGTGAGGTTTCGACGCGGCCCGGTCCGGCGGACCTTCCGGCAGGGCGACGCGGGACAGGGCGGGCCAGTAGGCTATCGCCCACAGCAGGAAGGCAGCCGTCCAGGTCCCGGAGGCAAGCGCGGGCGCAGGAAGGGGCAGGGACAGGCCGAGATCAGGCGCCACACGGAGCATGACGGATGCGACCAGCATCCCGGCGCCGAGCCGGGCAGCGCGCGACAGGCCGAGCGGCCGGCCCGTGTGCAGAAGGCCCGCGATGCAGTAGACCGCATAGACGCCAAGCCCGAGACCGCCCATGAAGGCGATGTGCAACCCCGTGACCTCCGGCCAGGGTGCCCCGAGACGCGCAGCCCCCGCGAGGATGAGGCCGAGTCCCGCCAGCGCGCTGGAGCCTGCAAGCAAGAGAATCTCGGCCATGGCAATCTCGCGCCCGATGAAAGCTTCGCCGACGCGGTCCATGAACGCTGCCCCGGCGGCGACCAATAGCCAGGCGGAGACTGCGGGACTGACACCGAGCAGGTCGCCCGCCATCACCACGAGGACTAGGCCGGGCGCAAGATGCAATCGACCGGGATGGGGCCGGAAGGGCGAGGTTCGCTCGGTCGGATCGAGCACGAGGTTCGTCACTGGCGCGGTAATCCGCGACAAGGCGAGGCCCAGAAGCCCCAGAAGGGCGAACCCGGCGAGGTGAATGCTCTGGGTTGCCAGAGTGAGATTTCCGGTGGCAAAGCCGAAGTGGCCCACGGCCGTACAGACCGTGAGGATCGCCAGCCAGGCGATGAAGGCGACCAGCCGGTCGGTGCGTCGGCGGATCGACAGGACCCCCAGCCAAACGGTCAGCGCGCACATCCAGCCGAGATCCGCCAGTGCGCCGACGGCCCCGAACGCATCCCAGCCGAAAAGTCCAACGGTGCGCCCGACCGCCCAGAGCCCCGCCAGCGCCCAGAGCGGGCGACCCCGTGGCGGCTCGGTATCGGTCCATTCCGGCGCGGCGGTGGTGACGAAGCCGATCAATGCGGCGCCGAACGCCCCGATCAGCATTTCATGGGCGTGCCAGAGGGCCGGGGGCACGTCCTGCGCCATCGGCAGATCCAATCCCCATGCGAGGACCCAGAGCGCGGGGAACTGCGCCGCGTAGAGCGCCCCCAGCAGAAAGAACAGGCGAAACCCCTCATCGCCGAGGGTGGCGAGCGGACCCCGGGGCAGGGGTCGGCTGCGCCCGGTGGCGGGGCCGCAACTCATGCGACCTGCCTTTCATCGACATCGTGGATGTGTCGGAAGATCGGATCCGTGTGGGTGGCTGTCTGGACCCAGTCGAAGACCGCGTCGTCGCTCCGGTCGCACGGGTTTCCGATAAGGGGCCGGTGGCCGAGGATCCCGCGCCCATGTGTATCCAACACGGCGATGCGATGGGCGATCCGGGCAGCTTCGGACAGGTCATGGGTGATGAACAGACCCGACAGGTGGCCTCCGGCGCAGGTCGCGATGACCAGATCCTGCATGCGGCGCCTCAGTGCCACGTCGAGCGCGGTGAAGGGTTCGTCGAAATAGATGAAATCGGGCCGGATAGCGAGGGCGCGGGCGATGGCCACACGCTGCCGCATGCCGCCGGACAACTCCACCGGGTATTTGTTCAGGTCCTCCGCCAGGAGCGCGACCTGCGCGGCGGCCTGCGCGATGCGCGTCGGGCGCGCAGCACGTGGTACCCGCGCCATCCGCAGCACGTAGTCGATGTTGCCCGCCGCCGTGGCCCAGGGAATCAGGGCGGGGTCCTGAAAGATCATCGCATGGCGCGTGTAACCGTGGGAGATCCGACCGGCCCTGGCCTCGATCAACCCGGCGGCGATATGGGCGAGGGTGGATTTGCCACAGCCGGAGGGTCCGACGAGAGCGACGATCTCGCCTTGAGCCACGCTCAGGTCGATCGTGTCGAGTACGGTACGGCCCAGAAAGGCGTGGCCAATGCCCGAGAGCTGCAGGGTGGTCATCGCTTCACTCCCCAGGGTTGGGCTGCGTGCCGCCAGCGGTCGATCTCGGCTTTGACGGGTTGGACCAGCGTGTATTCCACCACGATCAGCAGAGCGACGGCGATCAACACCCAGGCGAGGGCCAGTCCGATATCGAGGTTGATGCGGGCATCCGCGAGGGCCCCACCGATGCCACCCGCATTGGCCAGCAATTCGGCCATCACCGCCACCTTGAAGGCGGTGCCGAGGGCGAGGGCGAGGGCGGGAAAAAGGGTTGTGGTGGTCTGCCGCAGGCCGATGGTCATGAACCGCCGCACCGGCCCGGCGCCGAAGACCGAGGCCATTCGGTCGAGCAGCCGATCCCGGGTCGTGATACCCCGCGCCGCACCCATGAAGACCACCGGCAGGGCGGAGATCAGGATTACCGTGCGCACCGTCGCGTCGGAGCCACCGAACCAGATCATCGCCAGCACGATCCAGGCAATCGGCGGCACACCGAGCAGGACCGTGACAAGGGGTGTGACCAAACGCAGGACCGCCGGGAAATAGCCCGCTGCCACGCCGAGCGCGGTGCCGACCGCGGCGACCAGAAAGAAGCCGCTGACAGCCCGCTGGAGCGTCAGGGCGGCGATTTTCCAGGCTGCGGGGTCGCCCGCGAGGGATGCGACCGTCTGCATGGTGTCGAGCGGTGATGTCAGAATGAAAGGCCCGTAGGCCTCATGCCCGGCTTGCCAGACCGCAAAGAGCAGAGCCAGGGCCGCCAGCCCGGCCCAGCCCGACCACAGAAAGGCCCCGACGCGACCGACGCGCGTCACCAAGGAAATCAGGAGGAGATGAGACATGACCGGGCCTGCCTGAGAAGAGGGGGCGGGACGACTGGGGGCCGTCCCGCGCGAGAGGTTACAGATAGAAGGCGTCGTCCGGCATCGCACCGCCGATGCGAGCGAGATCCGGGCCCGCCATTGCCGCCAGCAGGCGTTCGATGTCGGCCCGCGCTTCGTTGGCCGGACGGGCGACCAGGTTCGAATTGGGGATCGAGGCCGCCAGAAGCGGTGCGGGCAGGCCGAGCGCCTCGGTGGCATGGGCCGCGGCTGCCTCGGGGTTGGCCAGAACGTCGGCGGTCGCCTGTTCAAGCGCAGCCAGAAGGGCGGGAACCGCGTCACCGTAAGTGTCGAGGAAGGTTGGCGTCAGTGCCAGCCCCGCCTGCGGCAGCACCGGCGCGGCCCCGGTCATCTCGCCCCAGACGGCCTGCAGGTTGATCGCGCGACGGATCTGCTTGCCCGCCTCGCGCCCGCGCAGCACCGCCGCGGTGGTCGAGGGCTCGGCGGTAAGGGCGGCATCGACCTGGCCCGCCAGCATCAATTGCATGGCTTCGGTGGGCGTGCCCGCATAGGTGATTTTCAGATCTTCGGCACGCATCCCATGATGGTCGAGGAGTTGGCTGAAAATGATCTCCGGGGTATCGCCGCGGAACGGCACCGCGATGTGACGACCCGCGAGATCGGGGATCGTCGCGATCCCTGTTTCCTCGGCGATGATGTAGAGCAGGCCATTGGTCATCGCGTTTTCCAGCCTGATCGGGAAGCCGCGATTGTAGAAGTTCGCGGCCGCTTGAATCGGCACCACGGACACAAGGATTTCGCCCGAAGTCAGCCCCGCCCGTAACTCGTCGGGGCTGCGCCATGGGGTAAAGAGCGTCTCCTCGGCGATGTCGGACAGCATTCCGGTCTTGACCGCATGGGCCAAGGTGATCGAGGGGCCGGCCGGCGGCCCGTAGAGCGCCAGCCGTGGGATCGGCTGTGCCGCGGCGCTGCGGGGCAGGGCGAGGGCGCCAGCGGCCGTGCCCAGCAGGGCGAGAGTGGATCGGCGGGAAAGAAAAGTCATTGCAAGTGCTCCTGAAGGCCTGAAACCGAGGTTTCGGTGTCGACATAGGTGGAACAGGCGCCGCGCCGGGCCTTGGCAGCTGAGAGGGAGGGCGGGATGGCGCGTGACCGGACCTCTGCGGCGAGGATGGCGGGCGCCGGTCTCAGTGCCAGAGCGAAGGGGTGGTCCATGGAGAGTCTCCAGATTGGCGAGCGCCACAGGGGCGCGGGGATCTGGCTGGGGCTGCGAAGGCGCCTGGCTCTCGAAGGTCTCGGCCCCCATTCGGGCGGCTGAGGATATAGAAGCTTGCGGCAAGTAAGCAGATTGCCTGGAGCGCGAGGACCAGCCCCGGCACACCCGCGAGCAGGCTGACGATCAGCGCCGCGCCCATCATCAGATGGGCGACAGCCTTGCCGCGCGGCGCGATGGCGCCATGGGCGCGCCAATCGGCGATCGCGGGGCCGAACACACGGTGCCGCTCCAGCCGCTGCGCAAGGCGCGGTGATCCCCGTCCCAGACAGACAGCGCCCAGGATGACGAAGGGCGTGGTCGGCAGGACTGGCAAGACCGCGCCCACCGACCCGACCATTACGGCGATGACACCCGCCGCGACCCACAGGGGCTGGCGCGCGGTCGCAAGGGCAAGTCGGGTCCGTATCATGATCGTTCGCGCGCCGCTTGTTCAGTTGATATCTGTTACATCGATTAAAGGGGGCCGCTTGGGTGATCCTTAATCCTGATAAATTCACTCAGGTTTTGTTATGACCGGTGTTGGGGCAACAATCGAGCAACGGGCCCGCCCAATCGAAATCCGGTAGCTGTCGCATGTCCGAGGCAGACGGCGCGTCCTCAAGAGCGCGGTCAGGTTCTGCAGAGGCACGTCGCCGAGGCCCGTTGTCCCGCGAAGTCTCCCAAGTGGCGAGGCGATCGCGATGGACGCCCCGTCCCGGGCGAAGGACACGCTACCCGATTAGCTTTGCAGACGCTGTTGCACGGCGGCAGGTACCGCCAGGCCGTGGGACGCGCTGGCGCGCCGGTGCTGATTAAAAAGGCGCGGCAGGCGGATGCGGGGTCTCCACGCCGCATCGCAAAGCCGACCCACAGTCAGAAGTGAGCCCGCAAAATGGCGGTCAGGTGGTCTTGAACAGTGGTAATGTCGACGTGATCGGTATCAATGTGTGGCCACTGAGACCTACGACTCGATCAAGCGCAGGGTGGGCACGATTACCAATGCGAGCACCAAGACCATGTCTGGGGCCGGAGTCGCGACAGCGCTGGTCAAAAACGGCAACATTATGACGCCAACGGTCAGTGGCACCACTGCAGTCAATGGCGGCACAGTCGTGGTCGATAGAGGGGCGCTTACAGGTGAGCCCATGTGGCGGGCGGCACGCTCGATCTGGACGACGGCATTTTAGCTGTGATCGAGGTCACAGCGGCAGCTTTGACATGGATGGTAGCAGCGGCGGCACCGTGACCAAGTCCGACGGCACCACGTTCCTGCGCGTGTCCGGAGGCGCGACCGTCGCAGCAGGGTGCGACCAAGATGGATCTAGCTCAGCGAGGCAAAGGCGCTCATCAACACAGTCGCAACCAGAAGCCCAAGGACTTACACGGCAAGCACAGTGGGTAAACCGATCACCATGATCACCATGGCTTGACCGACGACCCTGCCCCCCCGTCGTGTGTCATGCGCCGAGCAGGCCCCCCGCGGCCGCAAGATTAGACCGGCGCGGGGCGGGAAAAGGCCTATTTGCAGCGCCATAGCCCCTGCAATCGGCGGCCATACTTGAAACAATCCATAAAATCCGGTAGGATCATCGTATTTATTCGAGTTCGATTTTGACAGCACAATTTTTCAGGGGGCCCCATGCGCGTTTTCGTAGTGATTTCCGCGCTCTGCATTTCAATCGTTACGAGCAGTTTCGATGCGCAGGCGTTCAACAAGTCCCGCATCAAAGGCACGATTTTCGTCCGCAATGCGGCCGGAGAGACGATTCCCATTCCCTGGCAAGACGCGGAGGAGTTGCGCCGAATCATCAATTTCGAGGGTCGGCATTTCGACCTCGATACGCGACTTTACATGGTGGATCTGGACCACAAAAAGATCGAGAAGGTGGAAGAGGAATTCTTCGATTTCTCGACAATGCTGCTGGACGACATCTATGCTCCCGCGAAAGTCTACCTGAAGGTTTTCCATGAAGGTTACTTTCTGGAAACGCCGATTTATGACTTCCATCGCCATGACGGCGATTGGCCTGTTGGCACGCTGTATATCGAGCGGCGGTATTTCAATGATGGGGAGCGGCGGCAGGAAGTTCTCGACTTTCTGGATAGCAACAGCTTCACGGAATCCGAGGCCAGTGACACGCTGAATGTGCTCGGCAGCCTACTGGCGGATCGAGCCGACCCGGAGGACTTCCAGCTTCTGGTGCAGATGGTGTCCAAGCTGATCCGGGACAACGGGCGTTTGCCGCCGGACCTGGTGGGTGACCTGCAACGTCTGGCGGCGACGCGCATGGTCGGCGGGCGCGGCTTCACCCGGTTTGCCGAGCTGGAGACAGCGGCGCAGTTCGATGTGCTCTTCGGACTGGGATTCTGGCTAACGCGGGCCCCGGAACCCAAGCAACCGGTTCTGCCCAATCTGACCTATTATCAGCTGGCACAGCAGTTCTTCGACGCCACGGTCGAACTGGCGTTTTCCCATGCTGCCGAGTTGGACCGTTTCGCCGTGGCCAGTGCATTTCAGGAATACTACAAGCTGGAGTGCGCGCTGGGTCTGCCCGAGGATTGCTTTACCGTGATCGGGGATTTCATCGCGCTTCTGGAAGAGTTCGAGAGCCAGGGCATGTCCTTTCCAAACCGGCGCAAGAAGACCTTCCTCGCTGATTACAGGGTCAAGGTGGAAGACCTGTCGGAATATGGGACCGGGCGGGACATCACCGATGGCGCCTTTGTCGCCCGCATGGCCGCGAATACGGAGATGCGCGCTTATTGGCAGGGCTTTTTCGATGCCGCGCGCTCGGGGCCGATGGAGCCGGTCGTGAGCGCCTCTCCGGGGCTGTCGCGCACTGTACGTCTGGCTGAGGACATTCTCAACCAGCCGGTCGTCACCAATTGAACACAGGGAAGGATAGCCCCATGCCCGAAGACACGCCCCCACCCCAGTCGACATCTAAGCGCCCCGCCACACCGGTGGAACAAAGCCCGATCGACCCGGTCCCGTCCCCGACTGCAGACCCGCCGCCCGGGCAAGAAGAAAGCGAAGACCGGTTTCTGCGCCGTTTCGTGGTGATCACGGCGACGCTCGTGGCCTCGACTATCGCGATCGGCATCATCTTCATAACCGCGCTGCTGCCCTTCTACAGCGATCAGAACGCGCCGGAGCAGCTGGTTAACTGGGGCGGGATCATCATCGGTTTCTACTTCGGCACATTCGCCAGCCTGCTCAAGGACTGGTTGTCGTCCAACAAAAGCACAGGAGGTGCAAGATGAGACACATTTTGAGACAGGGCATTCTGGCCGCTTTCCTCTGCCTGATCGGGTTCATGGCCGCTGCGCAACCTCCGGCGCCGCCGCCTCCCTGCCCGCCGAACGTGTTGCAGTGCTGATCCGGCTGGTACTGCTACTGGCGCTTTGGGCTCCTGCGACGGCTCTGGCGCAGGCGTGCACCTCCGACCCGGAGGTGTGCAACCAGATCCTGAGCGCCAAGCAGGACAACGATGCCGGTGCCCCAAAGGACGCGCTGGACCATTTGCGCAAGGCGCAGGACACGGCCGGGATCGACACCCAGTGGGTGGTCTACCTGCTGGGACAGAAAGCGACTGCATATTCCCAGAGCGGTAATTCCGAGCAATCGCTCGCAGCTATCGCCTCAGCGCTTGAATTCCGACCGAATGATGTTTGGCTGCTGCTGCAATCCTGCCGTTTGCATGCGGCGAGCAGTTTTCTCGCCAAGGCGCAGCGCGATTGTGCACGGGTGCGCACCCTGATGCGCCGGACGAAGGACAAGGACCTGCAAGCCGTCCAGATGGCTCATCTCGTCCATGCGGAAGCGCAGCTTGCGCTGATCATGCGCTACCCGGACCTGGCGCTGGAGAAGTTGGAGTCGCTGGATGGCAGCGGGATCCCGCCCCGGTTCATCGACGATTTGCGGGCGTCTGCCCTGTCGATGCTGGGGGATCATGCGGCGGCCAAACAGGCACTGGACCGGGTGCTGGCCCTCGCCACCGACGAGCCGGAGGCATCGCGCGCGGCCCTCTACCAGCGGCGTGGGTTCGAGCAGATCGCCCTCGGCACCGTGGACGCGGGGCTCGTCGATCTTGAGACCGCCGTCGCGACTGCGCGAGAGGTCGACGACACCGTGCCGGACAGGGACAGTGCCCTTGCGCAGTACCTCTACGGGCTGTGTGCGGTACATTTGCAACGGGAGGCAGCCGAGGCCGCGCTTGAGTGGTGCGGCGCTCTGTCGGAGACGGAGACCGGGCAGACCAGCCACGTCTTTCTCGATGCCTACGGGTTGGCGCAGATGCGCAACGGACTCTACGAGGCGGCGGCGGAGACATTCGCTAAGGCGCTAGACCTCGTCCCGCGCAGCACACAGAGCTACCGTCACCTGCAACAAAGCGTCCGCCTGGCGCAGGACTCGGGCTTGCCGCTGGTGCTGGACGACTATGTCGACGACCGGGTGCGATTGTTGCAGCCCAACTGATCGTGACCCGCGTAGCGGCCCCGCGACAATGTCAGTGGTTGATCCGGTATTCCATGACCAGTCCACACATTTCAGACAGAGACTTGGTTGATCGAACTCAACGTCTCTGGTCGAGCGTATTAGCCATTTCACGGTGCTTCCGAAAACCCGAAAAAGCGTACAAAGACGATCCAGGGTAAAATCGTGAAGGCCGTGCGCGCTCTGCCCCATCTGGCGCGCAGATCCATCACATGCGATCTCGGCACCGAGTTTGTCAGTTGGCCACACCTGCAGTCTGAGATCGACACTTGGACGTGGTTTTGTGATCCATCTTTGACTTGGCAGAATGGCACCGTCGGAAACATAAACCGACGGGTCCGAAGATAGCGCCTCCGCAAGCGCGACATCCGGACGGTCTCAGACCATGAATTGAAAATGACCTGTGACCGCCCCAACGCGACACCCGGGAAATGCCTCGGACGGAAGATGCGAGCCGCGGTCTTCTGCGAAAAGGTGGTGGAAGAAGTCGACCCGTGCCCCTGCCCTAAACCCGAGCACGAGTCGCGTTTCAAGTATGTCCAATAGGCTATTCGGCTCTTCGCGACACTTCGTTGAACTCTTTGTCGAGCTTGATGTCGAATTGGTTGCCACCTTTGCAAATCACGTCATCCAGGTCGTAGCCATCGTCTTCGACCTCGATGTCATCGGCATCCATCTGGCATTCCATCTCTGCCAGCATCGCCATGATCTTCATCTCGGTGGCCTCATCGACCTCGCTCGCAAAACCCGTGCTTGCCACGACCATGGCCGCGGTGAAGGCTAGGATCGGTTTCATGTGAAGCTCCTTGGTTGGTTACTGAATGGACAAGGTGACGGACTGGCTTTCCCCGGTGGATCCGGGAATGCGCAGCACATGGCGGCCAGGCTTTATCGCGATGAACGACAGCTCGGCGACCCCGGCCTTGTCGAACTCGATCGAGTCGATGGCCATGGGGCGGATCTCGATCTGATTGATGACGATCTCGTTCATCCAGATCGCCCGAAAAAAGCTGGGTCCTTCGATCGCCAGCTCGGCAGAACCGTCGGCGGTGATCTCGAGCTTGTAATAGGCTCCGGACTCGAGCACCACGTCCTCGCCAAGGGGCTTGCCCGAAGCGAGGGTCAACTGGATCGTCTCGCCCCGGTTGCAGCTGGCCAACAATCCGGCAAATCCCAGATCGTCACACAGCGGCGCCGCAGCCAATGGCCCCCCGAAACAGGTAAGAGCGGCTGCGCATATGAGGTGTCTCATCGGTTATCCTTTCTTTGGGGCACGGCAGACCCGTCGCAGGGCAATGGACTTAGTTGACGGTCACGACGCCCCATGGCTGTTGCCCAACCTGGATGGAGCGGATAGCGCGTTCCTTTTCCACGTCGATCACTGTGATGTCGTTGGAATTGCCATTGGTGGTCAGCAGGTATTTTTCATCGGGCGTGAAATCGAGCTGCCAGACCCGCTGACCCACGAGGATGTAGTCGAGCACTTCGAGGCTGCGCGCGTCGACCACAGCGACCCTGTTCGCAGGTCCGAGCGCCACGAAGAGACGTGAGCCATCCTTGGTCACCCGCGCGCCCACCGGTTGCAGCCATTCGGGCTGAAGCCCGGCCACTTCGAAGCTGATCTTGCCCACAACCGTCGGCGCTCCGTCTTCATCGATATCCATGACCGAGACTGTCCCGCCGATCTCGGAGGTGACGAAGAGCCGGGTGCCGTCGCTGGTGTAATGGGCGTAGCGCGGACGCTGATCCACCAAGATATTGTGTTTGATCTTGTAGTCCTCGGTCGAGATGAAATGCGCCATGTTGGTGGTCTCGGAGGTGTTGACCACCCATTTGGCATCCGGGCTCATGCCCATGCCCTCTGGCTCCACGCCGACGGGCACCTCGGCCAGCACCATACGCGTCTCGGTATCGGTAACGGTGACCAGATTGTCGTCCTCGTTCGCGATGTAGAGCCGCTTGCCTGAAGGTTCGAGAATGAACAGCTCCGGATCCGGGCCGGACGGCAGGCTCGGCAATTCCTCGTATGTGGTGGCGTCGAATACGCGGATCAGGTTGTCGTCCGACGCGCAAACATAGATCACCTTTTCATCCGGGCTGACGGTGATGCCACGGGGACGGTTTCCCGCGAAAAACTCGGTCTCGACCTCCCACGTGTCGGTATTCACTACAGTGATCGTGTTGCCACGTTCATTCGAGACGAAGGCTCTGCCGGCAAGGCCCTGCGCTGTGCCCAGCGCCAGAATGGCGACGGAAAGAAGGATCGTTTTCATGGGGCCCTCCATGGGTTCAAAGGCGGTTCATTTGAAAGCGGAGCAAGCCGATTCCGGCTCGTCCAGGCCGAGTGTGTCGAGGGCAGAGTGCTGGTGCAGAAAGCCGTCCTGGGGGCTTACGCTGACGGTAATGCTGCCATCGTGGAGTAGGATCGGCTGACGCAGCTGGCCGTTCCAGTCGCGGAAAGTCACTTTCTGGCCCTTGAAAGCGGCAAGCTCGAAAGCGTCCGAAATGGCGTAGTCGCGCAATTCCATGGGATTGGCCGTATTGGCACGGGTCACGGCTTCGCCGACCACCCGCAAAGCGAGCCAAACGTTGTAGTCTTCGGGCTTGGCATAGCGCCCGGCCAGTGCCTCGAAGCGGGTCTGGAACTGCGTGGCGCCATAGGCTTCATGCGCTCCGTGAAACGTGGTTGGCACCAGCCCGCCCGAGCCAGCCACAGGGCGCGGCGTCCAGAGGTGATAACTGAGATAGCGGGCGAAGTAGTCGGTCTCATCGGCGGCGACGAGCACGTCATGGCCCGCAGCGCCTTGGGTGAAGTTCGGCAACTGCCGCTGAACCAGGACGTGGCCAGAATCCGTCCTGCGGGACCCGCCCGAGTACTCGAGCACACGTTCCTCGGTGATGCGCGCGCCAAACTTGCGGGCCGAGAACCGGTAAGAGTCGGCCAAGGCGACATCGGCTGGGTTTGAGCCCGAAATCAGGAACCAGTTCTTCCACTGCTTCCAGACCAGAAACTGCGCCACTGCATCCGTGTTCATTCTGCGGCTCGGGGCCGTGTGAAGCAAGTTTCCGCGGCATTGATCATCCCGCAGCGCCATGTCCGGAGCGAGGGCGTTGAACACGAGTGCTCCGGCTTCTGCGGCGCGATCCGTCAGACGTAAAAGGTCCTCAAACCGGGCCAGAATGACGATGATATCCACGCCCTCGGCCAGCAACGCCTCAAGCGCCTCTCCTGCATCTGCGGCCGTGGTGGCTACGGCGCGCGTCTCGTAGGTATGGCCCAGAAAACTGCCGGTTGTCCCGTTATCTTCGTCAGCAAGTGCCGCGCCGGCAAAGCCCAGATCCTCGGGCCGAAGGTCATACCGGCTGATCGGGAGCAGGGTCTGATAATCGACCCTCAAGACGGCAGCCCGTACGTCAATGGCCAACGCAACCGGAGCAGATGTCAGCAAGCTGAAGGCGGCCAAGAGCGGTGCCAGCAAAAGTCTCACGATGTCCTCCCCTCGCCCGACATTCCGAGACACCAGGTTTCTTTTTGCCCTGGTTTCTCGGGTACGAGCGGTCCCAGGCCGATACCTTTGGCGTGGTTGCCTTCAAAGCTTAACAGTCAGATCCTCACACGTAACTCTTATTTTTTAAGAACAGGGACATGAAAGAGATCCTCTTGGTCACCTTGCTCTGGACGACTTGCGCGGCGGCGCAGGACAAGGTGGCCTTCTTTGGGCTAACCATGCTCGATACGTCCCCGCAAACTGCCGCCTTGGGCCCTGACCCTGCGGAGGCTGCGCGGCTCGAGGCTCTCGAAAAGGTTGTCGCGGAAAGGTTCCAAGCCGAAGGCTATGAGCTGGTTGATCTGGCGCCGGAAAAGGTGGCCATCGACCGAGTCGCCAATCTTGCAAAATGCTATGGCTGTGACACGCGGATCGCTCAACGCTTGGGAGCGGGTTTCTCCCTAGTGGGCGAGGTGCAGAAAGTGTCGAACCTTATTCTGACCATGAACCTTCAGCTGCGCGATGCGAATAGCGGGGATCTGGTCAAAGGTGGCGTCGTCGACATCCGGGGCAACACAGATGACAGCTGGTCCCGCGGCATGCGCTATATCTTGAACAATCGCATTTTCAAGGACGAAAAATGAGAAAGTGCAACTTCATGCTGGCTTGGGTGACCGCGGTGCTCTTGCCCTGTCTCGCCACGGCCGATGAACTGAGATGCCAGACGGTCAGCCTGACCACGCAGATGGCCGCCGTTCCCGCAGAAGTCTGGGCGGTGCGCGGCAACTGAACAAAAATACCCTCGCAGCCGACCGTCGTCTCGACCAAGCACCCGAATGGCGATGCCGCGATCGCGGCGGTGACAGGGGCCTTCTGATGGGACTCGACGCGGTGACGGAGCGCTTTGGTGCCCCCGGGTTCTGACCTGTTTGCGGCTCGGTGCCCCGCCACCGCACCAGTGGCGACGCGCAGTGTTGCATTTGCGACTTGCAAAAAACGGAAATCTGATCCCGGTGATCGATATCGACGCAAAAACCTCTGCCGTGCTACCCTCCGTCATTACGTGAGACGGCCCACGCACCATTGGTGCTTTTGTTCTGGGAGGAACGAAATGACCCGCCTGACCCTGACGACTGCCCTTTTGTGCTGTACCGCCCTGCCTGCGCTTGCCGGGGCGGAGGCATGGGATGACATCAGAGCCGCGCTTTATGGAGACCGCTTGTTGCTGGACGGTGCCAAGGTCATCGCCATCGATGCCCCCTACCGCACTCCGGACGACGCCCGCACGGATCTCGCAGCTCAGATCATTCCGCCCTTGGGAACCGAGGTATCGAAGGTTTGGGTCGTGCTCGACGAGAACCCCATGCCCGTCTCTGCCGTGTTCGAGCTCAAGGACCCGCAGCCGAGCTTCTTCTTTGACGTGACAATGCGCGTGAACGGGCCGACGCCCTTGCATGTTGTAGCCGAAACCAGCGATGGGCGACTCTTCGTGCAAGAGAGTTTCGTGAAGACCTCGGGCACCGGTGCGTGTGCCGCCCCGCCGGGGACCGATCCGATTGCGGCACTGACGTCGCTGGGCGAGATTGATGTCTCTCTTGGCAGTGCGTTGCCCGGCATCGCGGAAGGAGAGTTGATCAGCTTCGCCTCGCAATTGTCGCGCATGGATGTGGATATTTCACACCCGTCCCATTCGGGTATGCAGAGGGACCAGATCTCGCTGCTCTTCATCCCGATGCGCTATGTCGAAAGTATCGATATCGACCTCGATGAATCCGGGTTCGTCGAGATGACGGGATCGATCTCTCTTTCGGAAAACCCGCGTGTCGGGCTTTCAATACCGAGCAGCTCCCGATCGGTCGACGTCACCATGACCGACACCGACGGCACGGTCAGCAAGCTGCATCAGAAGCTCGCCGGGTACTGACCCGAACACAGGAAAAGACGCCGCCGGGCTCAGAACCCGGCGGGCTCGGCATCAATTGTAGCAAGCGAAGCTGAACTGCGCCGCGCGGCGAGAAACATCACCCACGGTCAGATCGCAGTTATCCGCCATCGCGGTAGTCTGACCGCTTTGCGCAGTACTGAGCGCAAGGCCGTTGACCGCGATCCGTGCGGTACCATCCGGTTGCACCAACGAGACAAAAACACGCGCGGCCCCGTCGCCCAGAATGGCGGCTTCCCCGGCTCCCAGTTCCGCCGACTGCCACACGGCATCAGTGCATTCAGCCCCGACCGTTGCATGACCGCGATCCACTTGCGCTAGCGTCAGGCGGCAGCTTTGCGCGCCCGCCATCACCGTGGCGCGATCGCCGGCGGCCAGAACAACTTTCTCGCCATTGACCGACAGACGCGCTGCGTCCTCTGTGACTCGAGATGCAAAGACCCGCAGACTGCCATCATTGAGAATAGTGGTCTCACCTGGACTGATCCCTTCTGCGGCGGGCAGTTCATCGCCGCACAGGGCGGAGATCGAGGCGCCGTTGCGGGACAGGCCTTCCAGGGTGATGCGGCAATGCCCATCGCCCGATGCAACGGTGCGCCAGATCCCTTCGCGCAGGGTCTTGCGGTCTCCGTTGATCGAGGCGCGCAGGCTGTTGGCCCCCGGGTCGAGCCGGGAGACGAACACCCGCACGGCGCCATCCGCGAAAAGCGCGGTCTGCCCCGGCATCAGTCCGGGCGCACCCGGTGCCTCCTCTTCAGCGGGTTCGTTTGCCGGTGCGCTGGCCTGCTCGTTGGCAGGCGCCAGGGTCTTTTCAGGCGGGCTTGCGGCCCCCAACGCGGCGACCATTTCGCTTAGATCGCCGGATTGCATCGCCAGTTCTTCGAGGCGTATGCGCAACGCCGCCAGATCCTCTTCGGCCAGCGCACCGGATGCCTGATCCACAAGCGCATCTACTGCACCCTGCAGGTCCGCAAGTCTGCTATCCATGGCGTCTTGTACCTTCACGAGTTCGCCATCGAGGCGGGATTGGACCGCGTTCAACCGGCTCTCGAGATCGGCGACTGCTTCGGTCAACGGCGCGGTCCGTGCATCCAGCAGGGCTGCCGTATCGTCCCCGCCCGAAAGGCCGCGTCCAACGGCAAAAACGAGCAAAATCCCGATTACAGCCCCGAATGCGGCGAATATCTTTTTGTCTTCCAATGTTCTTCCCCCCCCGCCCCGCGAACCCGGCAAGCGTGCCAGGTTGGACGAATCTCGTTGTGTTTTCGCCCGTCAGCCTACCATTTCAGCCTCATCCGGGCTTGCCTTTTTGCAGATGTTTTCCCGTCGCGATCTCAGTTCGATTGAGGCTGCGGCTCTTCAGGAGTGATACGCTCCAGCGGATAGTCCCAAAGCATCCAGCCATCGCTGCCCTCTGGCAACCAATGAACCGCAGTATAACCCCAAGCGAGCGCGCGCTTCGCAGCGTTCCAGCTCATCCAGCAATCTTCGAGACAAAACAGCAGGATCGGATGCGTCTTCTCACCCCCGGTGGCCCGCGCGAGGCCATCGCGAAAGTACTGCTCCGTGATCTCGGCCAACGCACCATAGCCCACGTTGGGCAACCATATGGAGCCCGGGATCGAATAGCGCGGCTTGTCCCGCCAGAGCGTACCCTCTGGCAAATTCGCGGGCCTCGGTGCCTGGGGCATCACATCGATGAATACCGTTTCGCCTCCGAGCCAGAGGGCATAAGCAGCTTCCGGTCCCACGACCGCCGCCCCACTCAGGGTTGCCGGAACCGGAGCGCGGTAATGATCCATTCTGTAGTCTTCGGGCTCCGGCACCGGCTGCGCAGCGGCCGCCAGCGGCAGCCACAGCAGAAGGGCCAGCCTCCGGATCATTGTGGTGGCTCGATCACTTCCTTGCCGAGATCAGTGACCAGCGGCACGCCCGCCTCGAAAAGCACGGCGTTTATTTCGTCCTGATGCCGCCGGATGAGGGAGTTCAACCTGCGTTGCCAAACCTTTTCGCCCTGGCGGACCCCCATGGTGATCCGAAAGAACAGCCGCGGCGGCAAGGTCTCGTTCACCAGCGGGATCAGTTTGAGGTTGGGGTGGTGCTGTTTGACCAGTGGTCCGCCAATGGGGCCCCAAAGGATCGCGGCGTCAATGTCGCCCGCCTCCAGATCATTGAGCATATCAACGGCAGGGCTCTCGTGGCGACGATCCACCACGAGGTTATAGGCCTTCGCTTTTCCCACAAGCCCGTTGCGTGCCAGATGGGCCGAGGGCGGCGTGCCCGCGACGATCCCGATCCGCCGCCCCTGCAGGGACGGATCATCGAGCGAGGTCACGCCGGCCAGATCGCCCTCGGCGGGAACGATAAGGGAATAGACGGACGTGAAGTAATGATTGGTGTTCAGCACCAGCTCATGGCCCTGTGCATAGCCAATCACCAGATCGCATTTCTTGGCGTTGAGCGTGTTACGCACAAACCCCGTGGCCATGGGATACCATGTGTATTGGACCGGTAATTCCAGTTTCGATCCAACTAACTCCGCCAGCCTGTTCTCGAACCCATCCTCGGTCTTTGCGGACATCGGCAGGTTCGCGGGATCCGCGCAGACCCGCAGGGCGTTTGTCGATACCAGATCAGAGGTTTGGGCCGCGACCCCTCCGGAGGAAATTGCCAGCCCGACCGACAGGGTCACGGTCAATCTGCATAGCACATCAGCCCATGCAGCCATCTTCTTCCTCGCGGATCATGTCGCTCTTGGCTTCCTTTTTGGCGGGGCGACCGCGCGGTACGGCATCCACGGCGCGTGCTTTGAGATACACATAGATATCATCAAGATAGCACATCACGTTCCTGTTGTCGCCGAAATGGGGCATGACGGAGTTGCCAACCGCGCGGCCATTCACCACGACATCGTAGAAGTCGTAATAGCCCATGTGGATGGCGGAATTCTTGATCTTCGGCGCATAGGTCGACCCTTCGCCGTCCGGGCCGTGGCAGACATGACACTCGGCATGATAGCGGCGGAAACCGTTGAACGTCAGCCAGTCGACGGTGCCGTCTTCGGCGATGTTGAAGGTCGGGATATCGTCTTCGGTGAAATAGCGGCCACCCTCGGAATAGGCGACCGGAACTTCCGGATAGTCCCCTTCAGGATCCACATCCTGATCGGACCAGTTTGCCGCGAAAACAACTGTCGCGGTCAGGGCGGCCGTGGCGGCTGCGACTATCGCGAGGGGGGCTGCGGAGCGCATCATCATGCTGGCCTTTCAATTTTAAAGGTTGAAGCGACGTGTTGGCGCATCTCTCAATGCGCCAACACACTAGGAAAACCATTCCAGGTCTCAGTTCGGCAGGGCGAACACGGTCAACTGACCGCCCAGGGCGGTGTAGTCACTCAGGGCAGCATAGCCGCCCACGGCGCCCAGACCGTCATTGGGGTTTGTCAGGCCCGCTGCGAGGCCGATCCCGGCCCAACCGCCGACACCCGACAAGACGCCGACATACTGTCTGCCGTCATGCTCGTAGGTCATCACGTTACCGATGATCCCGGACGGAGTCTTGAAGCGATAGAGCTCCTCGCCCGTGTCCGCGTGCACCGCCTTCAGGTGACCTTCGAGCGTACCGTAGAACACGACGTCGCCAGCCGTTGCCAGCGCACCGGACCAGACAGAGAACTTCTCGGGAATGGACCACAAGATCTCGCCGTTGATATTGTCCCAGGCGATGAAGTTGCCCATGCCGCCATGGCTGTCCGGCGCCGGGTACATCGACAGGGTCGCCCCGACATAGGGCTGGCCTGCGGTATAGCTCACCCGGAAGGGTTCGTAGTCCATGCAGACGTGGTTGGTCGGCACGTAGAACACCTGGGTCTTGGGCGAATAGGCCGCCGGCTGCTGGTCCTTGGTGCCCAGGGCAGCTGGGCAGATGCCGGTGGTGTTGACGTCTTCACCGTTCTGCGCGGTGGAATACTGTGCCACCACCTGCGGACGACCGTAGGTTTCGCTGTTCGGGTCCATATCGACACCGGTAGTCCAGTTCACGACCGGGTCGAACTTCTCGGCCACCAGCAATTCGCCGGTCACACGGTCCATGGTGTACGCCAGGCCGTTACGATCGAAGCGGGTGAGCAGCTTGCGCATCTCGCCGTCGAATTCCTGTTCGGTCAGGATGTTCTCGTTCACACCGTCATAATCCCACTCGTCATGCGGGGTCATCTGGTAGAACCATTTCGCCATACCGGTATCGATATCGCGCGCCATGACCGTCATCGTCCAACGATTGTCGCCGGGCCGCTGGGCCGGGTTCCAGGTCGAGGGGTTGCCGGTACCGTAGTAGAACAGATTCTCTTCCATGTCCGCTGCGTACCATCCCCAAGTGGTGCCGCCGCCGATCATCCACTGATCGCCCTCCCAGGAATTCAGGCTCGAATTCTCGCCGATCGGCTTGCCCAAGTGGGTGGTGTTTTCCGGATCGACAAGCATGTCGTCATCTGGACCCAGCGAATAGGCCCGCCATACCAGTTCGCCGCTGTTGATGTCATAGGCCGTGACATGACCGCGGACACCGAACTCACCGCCGGAGATGCCGACGATGACCTTGTCCTTGACCGGCAGAACCGTCGCGGTGTTTGTCTCGCCGATTGACGGGTCGCCATTCTGGACTTCCCACAGCACATCGCCCGTGTTGGCATCGAGTGCGACGACCTTGGTGTCGGCCTGGTGCAGGAAGATCTTGCCATCCGCATAGGCCACACCACGGTTCACCGTGTCGCAGCACATCACCGGAATCACATCCGGGTCCTGCTTGGGCTCGTACTTCCAGATGATCTTGCCTTCATTGGACAGATCGAGGGCATAGACGATATTCGGGAACGGCGTGTGCACGTACATCGTATCGCCAATCACCAGAGGCGAGCCTTCATGACCGCGAAGAACGCCGGTCGAGAATGTCCAGGCAACCTGCAGATCCCCCACGTTCTCGGCGTTGATTTCATCCAGTTCGGAGTAACGGTGGTTCTTATAGTCGCCAGTCTGGATCGCCCATTGTTTCGAGTCGTCCATTTGAGTGATCAAGTCGTCATTTGCATACGCAACAGTGGCGGCACAAAGGGCAATTCCTGATGTCAGAAGCGAAAACCTTCTCATCAATATTCCTCCCAAAAGAAGCGGCGGTCTCGCCGCGAAAGCGATGCTCGCCCCGTCCCTGGGCCGACCATCTTGGCGTTTTCTGCGGGGACGATGTTCCTCCTCGGCCCTACAGAAGGTTTCGGCCTTACATCCCTTCCACCCAGCAGGTGGCGAGATAGGCAATCATGTTCTTGCGGTCCTCTTTCTTCCGAAGACCCGCAAAGGCTATCATTGTGCCTTTTTCGAAGTTCTTGGGTTTGGCAAGAAACGCCGCAAATTTTTCTGTGCTCCTGATTGTGCCTTCGGCATTCAGAACCACAAACGCGTCGGAATACGAGAACCCCTCGATCGAACCGACTGCGCGGTCGACCGCACCGTTGAGCCGGGGACTGGCTCTGCTTTCGGCATCGACGCTTACTTGGTGATACGCCTTGCCGGTACGGAAAACCTTCTCGCCGGCGGCAGCGTCTACGGTGATATCGCCAGCCGCCATAGCCAAGACAGGCAGTGTCACGAGACAAGTCGCTGCGGCGAGGATGCGGTTCATGGTCTCCCTTCCGGTTTCCTCAGTTCAGACGTGCGGCATGCCACTCGACGTGGTCCTGCGCGAAGGTACTCACAAAGAAATAACTGTGGTCATAACCCGCCTGCATACGAACCTGACCGGGTTGGCGGCGGGCAATCATGGCCTCTGCCAGAGCCTCTGGCTTCAAGAGGTCCAGAAACTGATCCGACGCCCCCTGATCCACCAGCAAATCGCCCTTCCATCCATGTTCCTTGAGCAGGATCGTCGAATCGTGCGCCGACCAAGCCGCCTCGTCATCACCCAGATAAGCGCTAAGCTGCTTTCGTCCCCAATCGGACTGAGTCGGGTGCGAAATCGGTGCGAAGGCGGACAGCGACGTGAACATGTCAGGGTTACGCAGGGCCATGGTAATCGCTCCATGCCCCCCCATCGAATGCCCGGTAATTCCGTGGCGGTCCTGCACCGGCAGGGTTTCCAAGACAATACCACGTAATTCCTGCAGGACATAGTCATACATCTGGAAATGGGGCTTCCACGGATCGCGAGTGGCATTCACGTAAAACCCCGCCCCCTGCCCCAGATCATAGGCGTCGTCATCGGCTACCCCATCGCCCCGCGGCGATGTGTCGGGAAACACCACGGCGATACCGTTCTTGGCCGCGTGCTCCTGAAACCCACCTTTGACCATGGCGTTTTCATGGGTGCACGTGAGTCCCGATAGGTACCAGAGAACCGGCACCGGACCTTCCGAAATCTGCGGCGGCAAGTAGGCGGCAAATGTCATATCGCAGTTGCACGTGCTGGACCGATGCGAAAACACCTTCTGCGTTCCGCCAAAGCTCCGGTTTTCTGCCACCAGGTCGACCACCCCTCAGAACTCCACGACTGCGCGGATGGATTCGCCTTTGTGCATCAGGTCGAAGCCGTGATTGATCTCGTCCAGGGTCAGCTTGTGCGTGATCATCGGGTCAATCTCGATCTTGCCGTCCATGTACCAGTCCACGATCTTCGGCACATCCGTCCGACCCCGCGCGCCGCCAAAAGCGGTGCCGCGCCAGACCCGGCCCGTGACCAGCTGGAAGGGCCGCGTCGCGATCTCGGCACCAGCCGGGGCCACGCCGATGATGATGCTCTCGCCCCAGCCCTTATGCGCGGATTCGAGGGCCGCGCGCATCACCTGTACGTTGCCCGTGGCGTCGAAGGTATAGTCAGCCCCACCGCCGGTCAGATCGACCAGATGCGCCACCAGGTCGCCCTCGACCTTGGAGGGATTCACGAAATCGGTCATCCCGAAATGGCGGGCCATCTCGATCTTGCCATCGTTCAGGTCCACACCGACGATCTGATCCGCACCGGCAAGACGAAGGCCCTGGATCACGTTGAGGCCAATACCACCGAGGCCGAACACGATCCCGCGTGAGCCGATCTCGACCTTGGCGGTGTTGATCACTGCCCCGATGCCGGTGGTCACGCCGCAGCCGATATAGCAGATCTTGTCGAAGGGCGCGTCCTTGCGGACCTTGGCCAGTGCAATTTCAGGCACCACCGTATGGTTCGAGAAGGTCGAGCAGCCCATGTAGTGGTAAATTGGAGTGCCATCGAGCATAGAAAACCGGGTGGTAGCATCAGGCAACAAGCCCTGTCCCTGCGTCGCCCGAACCTTCTGGCAGAGGTTGGTCTTGGGGTTCAGGCAGTACTCGCACTCCCGGCATTCCGGGGTGTAGAGCGGGATCACGTGGTCGCCGACCTCTAGACTGGTGACACCCTCGCCGACCTCGATGACGATACCCGCGCCCTCGTGGCCGAGAATGGCCGGAAAGATGCCCTCGGGATCGTCGCCGGACCGGGTGAACTCGTCGGTATGGCACAAGCCGGTCGCCTTGACTTCGACCAGAACCTCACCGGCCTTGGGACCGTCCAGGTTTACTTCCATCACTTCCAGTGGCTGACCAGCAGCAACTGCCACAGCTGCGCGCGTTCGCATTCAATTTCCTCCCACTGACCATGATGGTGCGAAGCCACTATGATCGTACCCCGACTATGGGCGCGCGAGGTTCGTTGCATCAATTAAGACAATGGTGGGTATTCGGATGATTGGACAGGTGAAACCCGGTTAGTCATACTGCACCAACACCTGAACAAGGATGTCACATGCTTAGACCTCTGGCCGTTGCACTTGCGATTCTGCTCCCGTCTCTTCCGGCGCTGGCGGCGGATTACTCCGATCCGACATGGCCGTGCGTTCAACGAAAGGTCGAGAACCTGTCACCCGGTCTGATGTGGGCGTTCCCCCTTGACCCAAAGACGGTTACCCCGGACAAGGCGCGGGACGCGGATGTCGCGGAACTGGCCGGATACCTCGGTCTGCGAAGCGTGACGCTGGAGGAACTGGAACCTCGTGTGGCGGCGTTCGCCCAGGCCTATAACGGGGATACCGAAACCCTTGGCCTTGTGTTCCATGACGTGTTCGACAACCTTTCAAAGCGGCGCAGCCGTATCATCTCGGGGATCGAGGACTTCTCATTGAGCCAGATCGCGCTAGCAGAGAAGATCGATGGCAATCGGCTCGCGATGGATGCCGAGATGGCGAAAGACGCACCGAACTTCGATGTGATCGACGCCCTCGAAGAAACGATCGACTGGGACCAGATCATCTACACGGACCGCCAGCGCAACATCACCTACCTTTGTGAAACGCCCACCTTGCTTGAGCGGCGGCTCTTTGGGATCGCCCAGATGTTGCAGCGAGTCGCGGTCGTCGACTAGGGTTTCTCGCGCTGCAGGGTTGCGCTCACTCCCATTCAAGCTCAGTGAACGCCACGGTTGCGTTGCGCGGGTTGTAGGCCTCGAAAAGCTCCCAGTACTCTTGTTCTTCAGCTGCGATCCGTGCGACCGCTTCGCCCAGTCGCTCCCCCGCATCCAGCGCCCGCCGCGTATCGCGTTCTAGAACACCGAGATACCGCGCCATGTCGGCCGCTCCTACCGGCCACTCCAACAGGGGGCCGCCATGGCCCGGCACCACTCCGGTAATCTCGCGCTGCGCCAGTTCGGCGATGACTGCGCGCCATCCCAGCAGACTTCCGTCCAAGGCGGGTGTATGCCGATCAAAGACCAGGTCCCCGGCAAACAGAATGCCGCTCTCTCGATCCAGCACTGTCAAATCGGTGCCCGTATGGGACGTGGGCCAGGTCTCCAACTCCAGGACGCGCCCACCCAGGTCAATCTCTGCGGTTGTCTCGACAAAATCGTCCAGCAAGGTCACTTCGGTACCCAGCATCGTCTCGGCCCCAATCAACCGCGCAAGGCTTGCGAGATAGTTGACCTGCCGGTCGATCAGTGCCCGGGGCAGATCCCGGTGCCCCACTGCCAGCGCCCCCCCTTCGACGAGGACCGATGCCCCGAAGACATGGTCGGGATGCATATGGGTCAGGATGACATGACTGACCGGCTTGTCGGTCACTGCCCTGATCGCGCGCCAGGTCGCCTCGCCCATCCAGCGCGCTGTGCCGCTGTCAATCACGGCGACGCTGCGCTCTCCGACCACGAAGCCCAAGTTCGACACATTGCCCCGGTTGTTCATGTCAGGTTCTGCAACAGCGCCACGATGGACGAAAACACCCTCTGCCACCTCGGCCATCTCAAATGTAGTCCCCGTCGGGGCACACTGCGGCGCGCCTTTGGCGACCAGTCCTGCAATGTGCAGGTTGGGCGGGGATTGCCCCAACCGCGCAACGCACGCGGAGGCACTTGCTGCCTCGAAACCGGGCAGAAGATGGTCGCGACAAGGGCCTGACTCAAGGGAAAGACAAAGGGTAACGATCGCTTCGAACACCGGGTCTTCCTCCTGCAGCACTGTAACACGGGATTGTGACAGCCGTCGCGCGCGGGGATCGTATGTCATTTTGCATGTTTTTATGGCATGTATGTCAAGCTTGGACCCGGGAGGAAGAGATCATGGCCCAGAAGCTTGTTTGCGCCGTCGCTGTGGCGACTTTGACCGCGGGGTGGGCCTGGGCCGGCGAAACAGTTCAGAATCCACTGACAGCAAGTGCCACTTGGGAAGATCTGCGCGAAGATGTATTGGGCGATGTCGCCCTGATGTCGGCGGACGGGCTTCTGTCGATGGATGCGCCCTACCGCGCCCATGACGCGGCCACCGTGCCGATCCAGCTCAAGCAGACCGACCCTTCGACCCGAATCCACGCCGCGACTGTGGTTGTGGATGAAAATCCCGCCCCGGTTGCCGGCCTATTCACCTTCGGCGAGGGCATGGGCACGCTGGATTTCGAGCTGCGGGTTCGTGTCGATCAATACTCCAACGTGCGTGTGATTGCGGAAACTGCGGACGGGTTCCACATGACGGGCCGCTACGTGAAGGCCTCCGGGGGATGCTCGGCACCAGCAACCAAGGACGCGGCCGCCGCGCTGGCAAACATGGGACAGATGAAACTGAAGTCCTTCGACAGCGACGTGCAGATGTCGATGCCGCGGCGCGAGGCCCAGATCATGATCCGCCACCCGAACTATTCGGGACTGCAGCGCGATCAGATCACACAGCTCTTCATTCCCGCCCATTTCATCGATCATCTCGAAGTGTGGCAGGGCGACGAGATGCTCTTCTCGATGGAAGGGGGTATCTCGATTTCCGAGAACCCGGTCTTCCGCTTCGGCTATGACGACAACGGGGCCGAGGATTTGACGGTCAAGGCCACAGACACCGATGGCAACAGTTTCGAAGCGCGGTTGCCCAAAAAAGTCACCAGCTAAGATCGACCATTTCCGGGACGCAAAAGCCGCCGCTCCGCCAGGGTAGCGGCGGCTTTCCATCTGTCAGAAGCAGATCACCTCGGCTTCAGCCTGGGCTCTGCGCAGTTCGGCAACGATGTTCTCGGCCATGGCCGCGCTCTGAAAAAACGACATCCGCTCTCCACCAACCCGGCGCATCGACAGAACCGTCTCCGCCGCAAGATAGTCTTCGTAGGACAGGATCGCAGCGATCTCGTCGATCGAGCAGGAACAGCGATCCAGCATCTCGCGCGTCTGACCGTTGGCGACCATGCAGGCAAAGACGTAATCCGCCCTAGCCGCAGTGGGGAAATCGTTCAGACGCTCGGCGACCGTGTCCGCGTGCGCGACGGCAGGTATCGCCATCAAGGCGGCAAGAAGGGCAAGTTGTTTCATCGCGCCACGTCGAGCCGTTCAAAGTCGAGGGTGTTGCTGTAAACCTCGCCGTTGGAGGCCTTGGCCTCCATGCTCATGTACCAGCCCGGCACCGCCTCCGACATGGTGACCTGCAATTCCAGATCGCCGAAACCGCGCATCCGGTCCACATTGGGATCACCTTCGAAAGGCAGCATCCGGATGGTGCTGGTCTCGACGGTCTTGCCGTCAATGATCGCCTCTCCGGCTATGATCTCCGAGGGTTCGACCAGCGCCTCCTTGACCCGGTTTCGTATGTAGAACGGGCTTCCCCCAGCCGTCTCTGCCATGTCACGTACCACGGTTTCATAAAAATACATGATCATTGGGTTGCCCACGCTGGCCGGAAAGGTTCCGAGGGTACGGTACTTGCCACCCTGCCGGAACTCCAGCAGGGCCATCACGGCCTCGCCCTGGCGGAAGCTCAGTGCAATATCTCCGGTATCGCGCTCTGCCGCTTCGGGTTTCAGGCTGTTCTTGACCGTTCGGCGATAGACCAACTCCGAACTCCGGGAAATTGTGTCGAGGGTCCCTTGCCGGAACAGCAAGTCATAGGTCTTCTCCCCTTCCAGCGGCGCAGCCAGCGCAGGTGCGGCGCAGAGCCACGCGCCGATCGTCAGGCTCATCAGGATAGTTCTCATCTTCTTCCTCCCCTTGCCGCCACTTTGCGGGCCTCACAACCCGCTGTCACCGCCGACCTTTGTCTGTAATTGGGTTCGCAGGTGTGACCGCCCGTGCTCGACGCTTGCAGCGTGTCGCTGGATCGTCCAGTCAATGAGCGGACGCAACCGGCTGAGCGCGGCGGGTTTCGTCATTACCGTCAGGTCATTTTCGATCCCGAGACGCCGGACCAGATCACTGCGATCCGCGGTTATCATGATTGCCGGCACATCGCTGCCAGTGAGCGAACGGATGGCGGAAATGGCGGAGATCCCAGTATCCGGCCCGTCGAGTTGGTAGTCCGCAAGAATAATATCCGGCGGGATGCCCATGTCATTCACATGGGCGAGAGCTTCTTCAGTCGAGCGGGCAGCGAGGACACTGGCCCCCCATTGTTCCAGCCACTGGGTCGTACCATAGAGCACGTCCTCGTCATTCTCGATCACCATGACGATGTGGTCGATCGGTTGCCCCCCATCATCGGCAGCGGCGCTCTGGGTCTTGCGCCGGATCGGGACGCCATCGACCAATGCAATTTTCATTCGAAAGACCGACCCACACCCGGGCTTGGAGCGGACCGAGAGCTCGTGTCCGAGCAGGCGACAGGCTCTGTCCACGATCGAAAGGCCCAGCCCGACGCCCGAGCCCAGTTGCACGTCGTCGCCGCGCGTGAACTCTTCGAATATCCGGGCTTGATCCTTCTTGGCGATGCCCACGCCGGTATCCCAGACCTCCAACACCACATGACCGCCCTTGCGACGCCCACCAACAAGAACACGCCCGCCCGGCTCGGTATACTGCACCGCATTCACAACCAGGTTCTGGATCGACCGCATCAGGTAAACCGGATCAGAACGCACAAAGAGTGAGCACGGTACCACCGTCAACCTCACTCCCTTGCGCGCGGCCAGAGGGGACTGGTCATCCCGTACGCTTTCCATCAGCGCGCCTAGATCGACCGCCATAAGCGAGACCGCTTCCGGATCGGCGCTTTCCAGCCGTGAAATATCAAGCAATGAATGCAACAGGTTCTCCGCCGAAGAGAACGCACCTTTCAGCCGTTTGACCATGGGCTGAAAACTGGTCTCTCGGGTGGCTTCCTGTAGAGTTGAGATCAAGAGCTTGGCAGCGTTGATCGGTTGCAGGAGATCGTGACTGGCCGCAGCAAGAAAGCGGGTCTTCGACGACACCGCAGCCTCGGCTCGCTCCTTTGACAGGCGAAGCTCTTCCTCGACCCGTGCTTTCTGCTCGTATTCCGCGGTCAGACGTGCATTGGCCCGCGTCAGCTCTGCGGTGCGGGCCGCCACGCGGTTCTCCAGCAGTTCCGTGGTCTGAGTTTCCAATGTCACGTCTTTGAGTTCGACCAGAAATCCGCCATCGGGCAGAACATTGGCATGGACATCAAGCACCCGGTTCGAGCCGTGGCTCACTCGGCGCACCAGTGCCCCTTTGCGCCGCAACTCGTCGCGCCAGGCATCAACATGAAGCCAAGCATCTTCCGAAATCAGCGCTCGAGTGCGGAGAAAATCCAGCAGCGTGCTCAGTGGCGTACCTGCTTGCAGCAGCGTAAGCGGCACGCCCAAAATCTCGCGGAACCGGGCATTCTGCATCATCACCTCGCCCTCTGCCGAAAACGAACAGACGCCTGACCCCATGTTCTGAAACACCGCGGCAAGGTAATCGGCCTGACGGTCAATCAGATGCTCCTTCTCCCGCCGATTGCGCCGCACCAGCGCAGTGATCTCTGTCATCAACACAACGGTATTTTCCACCGAGGTCTGTTGAATACTGAGTTGGTACCAGCGATCGTCGGACAACTCGACCATCAGTGCCGTGGTCGCGCCGGCGGACTGGCGCACCTTCAGGGTTTGGCGAAGTACCGAGAGTTTGCGATCCGTCGAGACAACGCGTTCGCTGACCTCCACGAGTTCCAGGTACCGGGAAAGCGAAAGACCCGGTACGAACTTGTGCGAAATATCCGGGAGCAATCCACGGAAGAGGTCGTTGCAGATGTTCAGGCGGTCGTCAGAGAAAAGCGCCACTCCCTCCCCCATCGAGGACAGCGCTTCGACCAGGGTTTTTCGCGTCCGCTCGCGCTCGGTCCTCACAGTCTCCAGTTCCAAGCTCTGAGCAGCAACCTGGCGTTGCAAGTCGATAGCCGACTGGAAGGATCGGTAAGCCGATGGGCTGATGTCGCTCTGCCGATTGGCGCGGCGGACAAGGGCATCGATGATACGTGCCTGCTTTTCGATTTGCACCAGCGGCGGATCTGACGGATCGACCATGCTCATATGATATAGCCCTGATCCGACTTGAAGAAGGCGACGCCCACGAAGGTCTGGTTCATATGGACGCCGCAGTATTGTTCGCCGTATGTATTGTATCCGAACACCCGCGACGAGCACAGGATGTTCGATACCGCCCGTGCCAGTTGCTTTTGCTCGATCTCAAGCTTGCGCAGCACACAGTCAAATCCGAGGATGAAATCGGGCCTCTCGCCACGCCTGTCCCGGCGGCGCAGCCCGGTTTCAAGGGTCTGCAGGATTTCTTGGCCTTTGCCCAGGGTCATGATCAGGCCATCGTCGATCGCTGCCATGAAAGACAACGCCCCCGCATCATCCGCGTCAGAAATCGCGCGGACGTAATGACGGTCGCGATACTGCACAAGCATTGGGTTCTCCGCAAAGACCTTCGGCGATAGATCTCCAAGCTTGCAGCCGACCAGTCGTGCATATTCCTCTGCTGCCGGCGCGCCATTGATCTCATAGACCTTTCGGGCCTCCGGGTCCGCGCCGGTGATCACCAAGGGCGCGCCGGAAGGCAGGAAATGGTCAAACCCTAATCCCTGAAACTCGAGATCTGTTTCCAGGATCAAGAGAACTGCCGAGTTGCTGTGCGACGCTCCCTTGTGCAAGACGAACGTCTTTTCGAAGCGTAGGGAGTCCCCGGCCGAACCGCCAAAGATGGGTAAATCGCTCAATACGGCCTCAAGGGTGGACACAAGCACATCTTCTTGCTGTGACACCCCGTCTGAGAAGATCAGTCCCAACCGGTTCCAACCCGCTGTGTGCTGAAACTCGTTTTCGTGACGTTGCGCAGTCGTGGCCAGCGCCGTGGGTGAAATTGGATCGAGCGGCGCGAGCATCAAGGATGAACACCGAAAGTGCTTCTTGGGAAAGGCCAATAGCAGCAGCGCTTCAGTTTCGTAGCCCTTGTCCGTGATCTGCCCTGCGGTCGAGCAGCCAAAGACAGGCACCCCGTCCAAGGCAGTGTCGAGCGCAGCTGCCACTTCGTCGCCCGGCATTTCGCCAGGTACGAAAGCAAGCACAAAGCGTGTCTCCGGCAAATTGATCTTGGAGGCCGCATCATCGGCTGCGGCCTGGGGAGCCGTCGCACGAGAGACGGCAACTTGAATGATCGAAGGGTCGGAGAGGTGATCGCGCATTGCACTCCGCTCCTAGCGCCTTAGGAAAGCGCGGGCTTCGGGTTCGTCGCCACGTTGCGCGGCCATGGCTTCTTCCACGACAACCACCGCTTCGGTCCGGTTACGTGCCCCCAATCGCCGCAACAGAGCGGTTATATGTGCCTTTACCGTCGCTTCAGCCAACGACAGCTCATAGGCAATCTCCTTGTTCGGTTTGCCTTTGCAGATGAGGCGCATGATGCGTTGCTGCTGTGGGGTCAACTCGGCCAGCTTCGGGTGATCGAACTCAGCGGCTGGCCCTTCGACACCTTCGGTCTCGGCCTTGCGGAAATCCTTCGGTACGAACGTACCTCCCGCTGCGATCTTCGCCAGTGCGTCGCGCAAACGCGCCGTGGACGTATCTTTTGGCAGAAACCCGGCCGCGCCTTCGTTGAGCAGCGATTGCACCAACTCGACAGAAGCCAGTGAAGATATCACAAGGAACCGGGCGTCTGGCAGGCGGTTACGCAGGGTCTTGAAGCCCGAGACTCCCGTCACGTCCGGCAGCTTGAGATCGAACATCACGAGATCCGGGTCAAAACCGTCCTGGGCAGTTTCCAAAGCTGCATTGAGCGTTTGTGCCTTGCGGATGTCGCACCCTGTGAACATCATCTCGAGGGCGGATTCCAGCGCATCACTGTAAAGTGGATGATCATCCACTATGAGGATCGACGAGACAGGTCGCGCTTCGATCGCCGGATGTGAAGTTTGCATGCTTTCCTCCTACGGGCCTTGACCTGCTCCCCTTTGAGTCCGCGTTTATAGGTTAGCTCTGTTCAGGGTTTGGTCCTCTCTTGACCGTTGGTGATACTCCCGCGGGGTGAGCCCGTCGAGACTCGAGTGCGGGCGGTGGTGGTTGTAGTCGTCGCGCCATGCCGCAATCATGCGGCAGGCATGGCGCAGTGACGGGAACAGGTGTTCGTTCAGGCATTCCTCTCGCATCCTCCCGTTGAAGCTTTCGACGAGGCCATTCTGCATGGGCTTTCCGGGCGCGATGTAGTGCCAGTCGACTTTACGGTCTTCCTGCCATTTCAGCATCGCGTTGCTTGTCAGTTCGGTTCCATTGTCGCTGACCACAAGGCAGGGGTACCCACGCAGCTCGGCGATCCGATCCAACTCGCGGGCGACACGTGCGCCGCTGATGGATGTATCGACCACAGCGGCCAGACATTCCCGGCTAAAGTCATCAATCACGTTTAGCACCCTGAACCGACGCCCGTCTTCCAGCGCATCCGACATGAAGTCGAGGGACCACCTCTGGTTTGGCCCCTGCGGGATCGCCATGGGCGTCCTGGTGCCCACTGCGCGCTTGCGTCCGCCCCGTTTACGAACGGTTAACCCTTCGTCGCGGTAGAGCCGGTACAGTTTCTTCCAGTTTACCTCCCAGCCCTCACGCTTCAGCAGCATGTGCAGGCGGCGATAACCGAACCGACGCCGCTCGGACGCCAGTTCTTTCATCCTCACCCGCAGTTCCGTGTCGGCAAGGCGCTTCGACCGACGCCGATACACACGCGGATCGATCCCCGCCAGCGCGCACGCCCGGCGCTGATTGTAGCCTTTTGTCTTCATGGCCCAGTCCACGGCATTCCTCCTTGAACCGGGCCTCAGAAGTTTTTTCCAAGCATTTCCTTAAGCGTCGCAACATCCATCATCTGCTCAGCCAGCATCTTCTTCAGTTTGGCGTTCTCAGATTCCAGCGTCTTCAAACGTCGCGCATCTGACACTTCCATGCCACCATACTTGGATCGCCACTTGTAGAAGGTCGCGTCACTGATCCCGTACTTGCGACACAACTCCTTCGCGCCCAACCCAGCCTGGTGCTCCTTAAGAATGCCAATGATCTGTTCTTCACTGAAACGGCTTCTCTTCATCGTCTGTCTCCTCACTTAGAGAACAGGCTAACCAAAATTTGAGGACATTTCAGGGGAGCAGGTCAGCCTCAACCCTACCTAGAGAACTCTTTGTTTCAACCGCTGCGCGCATTCTACGCCCCGTACCGGGCACCGCCGGACCCGGAGGGGCAGGATTACTCTTAGAACCATATCACGATTTCGCCGCGACAAAGGATCGAACGAACTTCTGCAGGTCCAACGAATCCGCCTCAGGATCGAACGCAGCTTCGTCAAACTGGCGGAGCATTGCCGCGCGCGCCGGTGTTACCCCGTCGCGCGCCAGCATCTTGCGTGCGCAGCGACGGGTTTCGGCAAGTTCACCGGCGCGGGCTGCACGGCGCAACTCTCGGGACAGGGGATCGAACAGCGCGAAGCGATGAATACCCGACAGACCCGCGAACTGCCTGCCCCAGACGGCCAACCACGATCCGCCAAGAAAAACCAAAAGCGCAAGAAGCCCCATGGGCCATCCCGGCAAATGGGCCTGTACCCGTGAGACAGGCACTTGCTGGTTCCCCGAGGCCTCGGGCGTCACCGTACCATAAGCCACGCGCTGCGCTGAAATGGTGACCTTGCGGTCCTCGCGGGTGACCGTATCGAAATACCGAAAGGTCAAAGGTTCCACGATGGTCGAGGTGTCATTGCCGGGCTGGATCGTCCAGCGCCAGAAAGCGTAGGAGATCGGCCCAAAGGGCGAAAGCTCGACAAAGCGCTTTTCCGGGTGCGGAAAGATCATGGCCGAAGGCGAAGTCAGTTCCGGCATGGGCGGAAGCATCTCGGGGGTCGCCCCAAGCGCTTCAACCCGCACGATGCGCAAGACCCCCTCCCCCGGAGCGAGCTGATCCGGTGCGTTCGACCAAGTGTCCGAAATCTCCAGTTTCTTGACGGGAAACCACCACTCCGGGCCTTGACCAGCCGATGCCGGCGCCACGTCGAGGCTCACGGGGGCGGTTTCGATCCTGTGTTCGAACCACTCGTCCGCCTCATTCGTCAGGGTCAGCTTGTGGGTAAAGGATCCGATGGTCAGCGTACCCGCCCGGTCGGGGTAAATCGCCATGCGACGGGTGAAGGTTTTGACCCTCGCTCCGTTCAACCGCTCCTCTCGCCAGGTGTCTGTCCCAAGCTGGGTCCAACTGAACCCTTCAAGGTCGGGCTGTACCATCTCTTCACGCGTGATGTGCCGCCGATAGATGCCTCTGAGCGTAATTAGAACCATCTCTCGCACCATCGGAGTGTGTTCCGTCTCCTCGATTTCAACCGAGATCTCCAGCTCCCCCGGCAGCACCTCGCTGGATTGTGCCAGTGCGAGGCCCGGCAGCATTAAAAGACACGCAAGGAGCCACTTCATCGCGGATCCTCCGCTTTTGGCGGCGACAAGCCGAGCTTCTGGCGGCGCTTGTGCTCGGCTGAAATCCGTGCAGCGAGATACTCGCCCGGTACGTCGCTCAACTGTGCGAGCCATCGGTCATCGGCCATCATGAACTGGTCGTCGAAGACCCGCCGCACGCCCAATTGTCCGCGACTGTCGAGCTCTGCCAATCCGAGCATGGTGTTGGAATTCGTCACATCGCTTCCAGTGCCTGCCGCGCGGCCATCGCCGCGGGCAATGAAGCTGTCTTCCTGAGGGCCTTCCTTTCGCTCTGGGAAAAGCCCCAACGCGTCAGGATCGATTCCGAGGCCTGCGTAATAGGCCGCCACCACGTCAAAATTCGCCCGCGCATCCGGATCGCGCCTCGCATCGGCCAGGTCAAAGGCCTCCAACGCCGCGGCATACTGGCCACGATGGGCTTCGGCGTTGCCCAGATTGTAGAAAGACCGTGCCTCGGAAAAAGCTCTGGCAGCCGCGTCGAACTCGCCCGCCCGGTAGAGCGCGACCCCCTGCCATTCCGCATCCGTGAACAGCGGTGCCGCTAACTTAGGCATCCCCATCGCCAGAAGGACCCGACTTAGGGGCGCCCCCCCACCGAGCAACGCGGCCACGGCCAGTGCCGCTGCCGCGACAAGGACCAGCCCCTTCAAGCCGTCCCCTTTCGGAAAAGCAGGAGCAGCGGTATCAGCGCGATGCCCAGGACATATCTCCCAAGGTCCTTCCAAAAGAGCAGCGGATAATCCTGCGCCTCCAGCCGGGTGCGCGCATCCTCTTGGATCCAGTCTGCAAAGGCATCGGTTTGATCGAGGGTGAAGACAGCCCCCTGTCCTACCGCCGCGTGGGTCGCGAAATCCGAAAGAGGCATCTTCAGAGAGACCAGTGACAAACGCGCGCCCTGAGCAGCGATCTGCGCCGCCTGTTGCAGCGACGCCGGCCCCAGACCATCCCCGTCGGTAAAGAGCACCACATCCCCGGCGATTATTTCCGCATCCGCCAACAGCTGCGCCGCCAAAGCCAGTGCCCTTTCGGGTCGGGAGCCGTCGTCGGGAACCATGTCAGAACTTAGTAGGGACAGGGTCTGCCCAAGCTGCAGGTGGTCTCCGGTCATCTCCGTGGCCACATAGGCATCCCCGCCATAGACGATCAGTCCCCCGGGCCGGGTCTCGAGCGCCGCGAGCCCGAACCGCCCCATGGTCAGCATCCGCGGCCAGCGGGCATCCTCGGTGACACTGGCCGAGACATCCACCACGAAGAGCACACCGTCGAGGTTGCGGTAAGACAGGGTATCGCGTCGTTCCAAGGCCGGCCCCGACAACGCGACGAGGATCACCGCGAGCGCGCCAATTAGGGCCCATAGCGGCGCTCGGCTGCTCTGAGCATCCACCCGTCCAAGCACCGCCATGGCCCGCAAAAGAGCCGGATCCACAACCCTTTGCCAGTCGCCAAGACCGCCTCGGCGGGACAGTACCCACCATCCGAAAGCCGCAAGCGGCATGAGCGCCAGCAGCCAGTTCGGCCGCAGCAAGGTTACATCGAAACCGATCATGACAGCTCTCGCCAGCCAAACCAGACCCCGATCACCAGGGCCAGTGACGCGGGCCAGACCCAATATTCGCGATAGACCTCTGCCGCGAGTCCGTCACCATCCGTGGCCTCCAACCGGTCAAGCGCCTCCGTCACCGCCACAAGATCCTCGGTCGTCCGCACACGGAAGCTTTCTCCACCCGAGATCTGCGAAATCGCTCTCAGGGTTGCCGCATCAACAACGCCACGCTCGCCGACCTCGGCCGTGGTCAGGTCCTTGGGACCAAGGGCGATCGTGTGTACCCGCACCCCGTATCGTGCCGCCAGTTCGGCAACGCCGCGTGGGTTGGTGGCACCCGCATTGTTGATCCCGTCCGACAGCAGAATGACGACGCGGCTCGTCGCAGTACTGGTCGACAGCCTTTTGAGTGCGAGCCCCAGCCCGTCCGAGATACTGGTCGCGCGCCCCGATATGCCTATGGTGGCCTCCTCGATCCGGCGGGCGACGGACTCCGTGTCGAAGGTGAAGGGCGAAGCGAAATAGGCCTCGGATCCGAAAACAACCAGCGCCAACCGGTCTCCGGCCCGTCGCCGCGCGAAGTCTGCGCCTACCGCCTTGACCGCTTCCAGCCGTGTGACGGCCCGATCATCGAGGTTGAAGTCGTCCCGCACCATGGAGCCCGACAGATCCAGCACAATCGCCAAATCCCGGCCCGAAACCTTGAGCGCCGACACCGGCGCGAGATCCCGCGGCCCCGAGATGGCAAGCAGCACCAGCGCCCAGATCAGCCACAAGGCAGCATTTCGCGGGGTGAGCATCTGCGCCGGACCTTTTGGGCGACCTGCCGAGATTAGGGCAGCGCCGACCCGGTCCGGCACCAGGAGTGCACCGCCGGTCACCTGAGCCGACCGCAACGCGCGCAAGGCCACCAAGGGCAGCGGCAAAAGCAGCAGAATCCAGGGGGCGGCAAGCTCAAACAAGGCGCGCCACCTCGGCTTCGAGCGTCGCCAGAGTGACCCCAGGCCCAGGCTTGTACAGCGCCGCGCGCAGGTCTGCATAGCGCTGTGGTGCGTACGCGCGCAGCACATGCAAAAGGGCGACGCGCCGCGCGTCGTCGGGCAGCGCTTCGAGTGCCGCGACCCTGTCCTGTAGCGATACCGGACCCTGCCCCGTTCGTCGTACCGTAAACGCCCGCAAAACCGCCGCGACGACCAACGCAGCCAGCGCCGCCAGTCCAACCGCCACACACAGCTCGGCCCAGACCCCTCCGGGTGCACTGGCGGGCAGATGAATGTCGCGCAAACTTGCCAACATGGTCGCTTCGCTGAGGGCGCGGTCGCTCATGCGACGCGCTCTGCTGGAAAGGCCGCCGCGATGCTCCGGGCCGTCATTTCGATATCGGCTCCGGCGTCGAGCACCAGCGCAGGGTGCCCGACGACGTTCTGCACCAGCGCCGCGACTGAACCGCGGTTCCCTGCCCTGCCCCCGAGCGTCACACGCAGGCGCTGGCCATCTCGGGTGACGATCGGATAGACCCCCCGCGGCAAACCCTGCCCATCGGTCACCATCACAAGCCGCGGCAGGCGGCGGCGCCCGAGCGCATTCAGCCGATCCGCCAGTGCGGCGCCCGGCGCATCGAAACCCGAGGCGATCACGATCTCGCTGCCCGCAGGGACGAGACGATCCGCGCGCGACAGGGCCAGGTCGAGGTGCTGGTCCTGCCCCTGCCCCGCCGCCATGCCCGCCAGAGCGGCCTCATGTGCACGCACCAGCCCGCCGATGAGTTTGAGCATGCCCCGCACACGCCCCGCCGGCGGCACGATTACCGGTGGCCCTTGCCCCAGCGTCATGAGCCCGACCCGCCCGCCGCTCTCGATCACGTTCCAGCCGATAAGAGCCAGCGCTTCAGCCGCCGCGACCGATCGAAAGGCCCGGCGCACCCCCCAGAGCATGGCCGGGCGGAAATCGGGAACGAGCAAGGTGACTCGATCGCGCTCTTCCTGAAACTGGCGAATATGGAGCCGCCCGGTGCGGGCCGTTGTGCCCCGGTCCAGATGGCGGATATCGTCGCCTGCCACGTATTCGCGCAAATCCGCCACCTCGAGGCCATGACCCTTTCGCTTTGTCGCAAACCCGCCCGGCAGCGCAGCGGTCACCTGTGGCGGTTTCGCCGCAAGCACCATGCGGCGCAGCGCGATCAAGGGGTCCGGCCGCAACGCAACCCCCGGCGCGGAGAGCGCGTCGGTCACAGTGGCTCGACCGCTGTCAGGATATCGCGGACCACATCCCGCGGTTTGCGCCCATCGGCAACGGCGCGCCAACTCAGAACCATGCGATGAGCCAGTGCGTCCCCGGCCAGCTCGTCCACGTCTTCGGGGAGGGCATAGTCGCGCCCGTGCAGGAATGCACGCGCGCGAGCGGCCGCAGCCATGGCCAGCGTACCCCTAGGCGAGACGGCGTGTTCAACATCCTCGGACAGCGGGCCTTCCCGCGTGGCCATGACCAGGCGCACGATATAGTCGCGCAACTCCGGCGCCAGATGGATCGCCCGCACCTTGGCCCGCGCTGCGTTCAAAGCCTCCAGCGACAGCGACAGGGTGGGGGCTACCCCGGCCTGCGTCTCTGCCTCAACCAACTCGAGAATGCGGCGCTCGGTTTCGATGCCCGGCAGTTCAAGCACCGTGTGCAACAAAAAACGGTCAAGCTGCGCTTCTGGCAAGGGAAAGGTCCCGTCATGCTCGATCGGGTTCTGGGTCGCCACCACGAGGAATGGCTCAGGCAATCGGTACGTCTCGACCCCGGCGGTGACCTGGTGCTCGGCCATGGCCTCCAGCAATGCCGATTGGACCTTGGGCGGCGCACGGTTGATCTCGTCGACGAGAACGAGGTTGTTGAATACCGGGCCGCGCACGAATTCGAAGGCCCCATCCTGTGGCTTGTAGACCGGGGTGCCCGTGACATCGGACGGCATGAGGTCCGGCGTACACTGGATCCGTGCAAAACTGCCATCGACCGCGTCCGCCAACCACTTGACGGCCCGGGTCTTCGCCAGTCCCGGCGCTCCCTCGATCAGCAGATGGCCGTCGGCGAGCAAGGCCACCAGCAGACTTTCGATCAGTCTTTCATGGCCCACAAGACCTGCTGCGAGATGCGCGCTCAGGGCCGCGACACCCCTGTCGCCGGGGGTCGGTCTTGTATCCATGTGTCCTCCTCACCACCGTCCTCGCGGTGTTCCCGCAACGGTAGCCGAGGAAGTGAATTGCGCAAACACCGCAGAAAGTCTTAGCTGGAGGTTCAGATCTCGGGACGTCGGCAGCCCGGAGCGATGATCGACGCGAACCGGGGGTCCTTCATTGTCTGCTGCGCTTCCGAAAAAAGGCGGTCATACTGCAGGTCGATAAAATCGATAAAGGCCGGATCCACTGTCTGGTCCACGGGTGCCTGGGCAACCGCATGGAACATGAACACGTCGAACACACAAAGGCCCGGCGGGTTCGAGTTGAGCAGGTTGCGCATGAAGGCCCGGGATTCCCAGTTCATCCGGTTCACATTGATCGGAAGCTCCTGAAGCTTGGACTGGAACTCGGCTGCCCGGTCGAAGAGCAGGATGTCCATTCCGAAGGTGAATGACTGGAAAAGCTCTTCAATCAGGATCGATCTGTAGAATAGCGTTTCCAGGGTCCCGACTTGTTCGAGCGCAGGTTGCTTGACCATGATATGGGTCCCCTGGCCTCTGCGCCCGAAGAAGGTCTGCGCCATCGCGGGGGAAGACACCGCGAACCGGCGCCCCTCGGGTAACCCCAACTGATGGACCTGGTTCAACCAGCCCAGATCATTCGACAGATCCGCATTGGGCGGATACCCTGAATAAAGCCGCAGAACGACCGTTCGGCCCGCTCCGCACTTGGTGGCGCTGCGGCCTGCATAGCGCATGGGAAGTGGCTTGCCGAACACGTGATGCGCCAGGTCCCGAAAGCTGTTGATGATCTCCAGAGACGCCGGGTGCGGCTCCTCTCCGACGAGGCACAGGCTGGCGCCGGCCAGATCGCGCCCGTTTATGTGGACCGGAATCGACATGTCGCGGCCCACCATCGTGGTGCGCAGCTCGTAATTCCAGCCGCGCTTGGCCAGATCGACAAAACTCGCCCGGTCCGCGGACGCGGTCGTCGCCAACAGGCTGGCGCAGAAAAGAAGCAAAAGCAGAGATCGCATAGGGGGCCTCCAGTGTCGAAAAGGTAGGGGAGCATCCCGCCCACGTCCAATTTTTCCGGCGATTGCGACCGGCGCAACGCTCAGCGGTGGGGCGCATTGCACAAGAGAGTCGCATTTCTGCCCGGTGACGCGTCAGTATCTGGGTTGCCGCCACCACGGATCGAGAGGCCGCCTTCCGGCCACGGTGCATGGAATGCCGCCTGAAAAGGCCTTGTTTCGCGAATTGGGCGAAGCTCGGACTTCGCTCTTCCACGGAGGCATTTATACCACTGGCCATGTCGCAGGTATGCTGCGCGCGATGTCGGGGTTCGGCACGGCGGCTCGGCTGGAAGGACACGCAATCTATTGCACAGGCTCCGGCGTTGTGCCCGGAGATACACGGTAGACCAGCGGCGTGTCATCGCGAGCCGCATGTGCGTCGGCCTGACTTTGGAGCGCTCCGTGATGGGGGGATTTCACGCAGACCGGGTCCGTCGCGTTGGCGTCCCCGAGGATCGCCATGGCCTGACAGCGGCAGCCGCCGAAATCGACGGTCTTGCGTTCGCAGCTGGAACAGGGTTCGGACATCCAGTCCGTGCCGCGATAGGCGTTGAAGGCCATGCCCTCGTACCAGATGTCCGACAGGCTGCGGTCCAAGACCGTCTCAAAGGTCAGATGAGGGATCGAGTGCGCCGCGTGGCAGGGCAGGACAGTGCCATCCGGCGTGACGTTGAGCCCGGACGTGCCCCAGCCACCCATACACCGCTTCGGATAGTCCTCGTGATAATCGGCGGGGACGTAGTCGATGACCAGCCTGCCCTTGAGGCGCGCACGCGCCTCGGCGACGATGGCGGTGGCCTCGCGGGCCTGGTCGCGGGTGGGCATGAGCGCATCCCGGTTCTTGAGCGCCCAGCCATGGAACTGGACCGTGGCAACCTCGATCCGGCGCGCGCCCATCTCGAGCGCCATGTCCAACGCGCGGGGCAGCTGGTGGAGGTTGCGCCGGTGCAGGACCGCGTTGAGCGTCAGCGGAAAGCCGATGGCCCCGATCCACTCCGCGACCTGCATCTTGCGTGCAAAACCGCCCTTGTAGCCGCCGATCTCGTCGGCCATCGCCGGGTCGGTCCCTTGCAGAGACAGCTGGATATGATCGAGCCCAGCCGCATCCAGGTCGGCCAGCCGCCGCTCGGTAAGGCCGATGCCGGAGGTGATAAGGTTGGTATAGAGGCCCGCCGCGCGAGCGGCCGCCACCAGATCGACAATGTCGCGCCGTGAGACGGGCTCCCCCCCTGAAAGGTGCAACTGTAGCACGCCGAGCTCGGCCGCCTCCTGAAACACCCGCTCCCAGGTGCCTGTATCGAGTTCAGCCTCCTTGCGGGCCATCTCGATCGGGTTCGAGCAATAGGGGCAGGAAAGCGGGCAGCGATAGGTCAGCTCGGCCAGCATCGCGATGGGGGGCGGGGGCCTCATGGCCGAACGTCCAGAAATCGGCGGTTCCGCAAGGCGGTCAGAAACCCGGCGCTGTCCGCGGCGATCTGGTCGCGTGGCGCATTGTAGGCGTCTGACAGGGCCTGGGTGATCTCGCCGAAGCTGCGGGTGCCATCGATCTCGGACAGGATCGCGTGGCCGATGGCGTCCAGCGTCACCGCGCGCTCCGGGGCAAGCAGCACCCAGGTCTCGCGGACCTTGTCGAAATGCAGCCGCACGCCGCGCGGCAGCTCAGGGATGTCTCCGGCCTCCATCACGAAGCCTTCCTCTGCCGGGCGAGGCCCTCGTGGGGCTGCCACGCGCCCGGCGGTATGCGCGCAGGCTCGACATAAGCCGCACTGAGCGCGTCGAGCTGCGCCCAGAGCACATCTGTCTTGAAGACCAGCGCCTTGGCCGCAGCGTCCTGTTTTTCCTGCGTGTCCGCGTGATCGAGCACCCATGACAGGCCAAAGGCCACGTCCTTGGGCGCCTCTTTGAGGCGATTGCGGAAATAACTGAGCGAGCTGTCATCGGCAAAGGCGTAGTTCTTCAACAATCCCTGGATGCGGTTGGCGTGAATCTTAGGCGCGAAAAGCTCGGTCAGGGAGGCCGCCACGGCCTCGAGCAGGGTCTTCTCGCGCACGAAACGTACATAGGCATCCACGGCGAATCTGGTGGCGGGCAGCACGCCCTCGCAGGATGCCACGTAATCGGGCTCAAGCCCCACCGCTTCGGCCAGCCGGAGCCAGCGCCGGATACCGCCCTCGTTCTCGGCCGTGCCGTCATGGTCTTCGATCCGCGAACGCCAAGCCCGGCGCAGATCCGGGCTTTCGACCCGCGACATGAAGGCCGCGTCCTTCATCGGAATAGAATGCTGGTAGTAGTAGCGGTTGATTACCCAGGCACGGACCTGGTCCGGGGTGCAGGATCCTCCATGCAGCCGGTCGTGAAACGGGTGCAGGTCGTGGTAACGTTCGGCGCCGATCTGGCGCAGGCGGGCTTCGAATTGCTCACGGGTTTGGGCCATCAGGACACCTCCATACCATCTTGCCCGATGATCCAGCCCGCGGCCTCTGCTTGCGCCTTCTCGGCCGAGCTGGGGCGGAGCACCGGGTTCGTGTTATTCATGTGGACGTAGATCTTCTGCCGGATGGACAGGCCCTCGAACGCGGCGATGGACCCGTCTGGGCCGCTCATGGACATATGGCCCATGCGCTTGCCGGTCTTTTTGCCGAGACCCGCCCGTACCATTTCATCATCCGCCCAGAGTGTGCCGTCGAAAAAGAGCGTGTCGGCCCCGTCCAGCCGGGCGCGAAGGTCGTCGGTCAGCAACGCGCAGCCCGGGATGTAGTAGGCCGTGGAGTCGAGGGCCTGAAGACGCACGCCCACGGTCTGATCGCCGATCAAGTCAGTCTCCACTGTCTCTCCCTCGAGGTAAAGCGGCACCTTGCCGGGCACGGGAAACAGGGTGGCGATGAGACCCGGCACCAGCTCGAATGGCGCATCGAGCGCGATGGTCTCGCGCGGCACGACCGTCGCGTTTACCGCATTGAAGATCGGGTTTTCGGCCAGCACCTCGTGGATACCTGCCGTTGCAAAGAGACGGAATGGCTGCATTTCGCGCAAGGTCAGCAGGCCCGCCACGTGGTCGATATCGCCATTCGTGACCAGCACCGCGCGCAGCGGAAGATCGCGCAAGCCCGTCGGGTGCAGGGCCGGTGTGTCGGCAAGTTGTCCGCGAATGTCGGGCGATGCGTTGAGAATCGCCCAGGACGTGCCGTCTGCAGTGACGGCCAGGGAGGACTGGGTCTGTGGGGGGATGGTGCCGGATCTTGCGAGGTTGCAGTTGTCACAACCACAATTCCACTGGGGCAACCCGCCTCCGGCAGCAGCCCCCAGAATATGCGCGCGGAATGCCATTCACATCATGCCGCGCGCCAAGTGTCTCAGAACAGGACTTCGCGCTCTTCGTCGCTGTCCGGGCCGTACATGTTGATTTCCATGCCGCATTCGATTTCGCGGATGATGGGCTTTGTCCATGCCATGAGTGGTTTCTCCCTCGGGGGTCATTGATTACGTAGTCAGCCTGACAGAGAGAGATGTCTCGGGCGACTCTTATATTCTAAGAATCCCGGTCGCGGATCTCTCTCAGCTCTCCAAGAGTTCCGGGCGACGCCCTGAGATGCAAAACCCACGGTTTCGGACTGTCTTGATTTCAAAACCGAAATCAGCAGTTTCCAGCTTGCGGCGCAGATAGCCCACATAGACGTCAACGACGTTTTCAGTACTCGCGCCCTCGGCGGCCCAGAGCGTGGCATGAAGCTGGCTCCGCGGTTGCGGATCTTCTCCGGATCGGATCAGAAGCGCAAGCAGATCGAACTCCCGCTCAGTCAGGGTCACGCTGTCGGGACCCATCTCGAGGCGGCGCGAGGTCCGGATCAGGCGGGCAGGGCTGACACGCTGTGCCAGCGCCCTATGCTCTTGCACGCGCAACCGCGCGACAAGCTCATCGAAGTGGAACGGTTTGACCACGTAGTCATCTGCTCCTGCCGCCAGTCCCGTGGCACGATCTTCCACGCCCGACAGGGCGGAGAGCATCAGGATCGGCAATGTCGCGCCATGGGCGCGGGCGGTCCTCACAAGCTCGACGCCGGAATCCGAGCCGAGCATCACGTCAACGATAGCGCCGGAGTAAATCCCTGCCGTCAGGCGGCTGAGCGCGCGATCCGCGCGATTCTCAGCCTCCGCCTCGTAGCCATGTAGGGCCAGCCCTCTGACGAGAGCCGATGTGATCTCCGGGTCATCCTCAACGATCAGAAGGCGCGATGTCATCGGCGGTAGTGTGCGGTGTTGCGCAGGGAGTGGCAATCGCGATTTTCCGGTGCCCTACGCATCTGCGATCGCGTCTTCGGCGGGCAAGAGGATCGTTATCCTCAGCCCCGGATGCTCTCCGAGCGCGTCGGACCGGGGCAAGGGGCTTTGCAGTGATATCTCGCCGCCATGTGCGTCAATCACCCAGCGGGCAAGCGCGAGGCCGATACCGAAGCCCTGCGCGCTTGTGGCGCCGGCCCCTTGAGAGAAACGCTCGAACACCTGGTATTGTCGCGATGCAGGGATCCCGGGGCCATTGTCGGTGATCGATACTCCGGCCTGCGTGCGTTGCACCACCGGGGCGATCCGGAGCTTCTCTCCGCTCCGCGCGTGGCGGATCGCGTTGCGAACGAGGCTCACCAGCACCTGACGGAGCCAGTCGGGATCGGCCCTGACCTGCGTTTCGCGGAAAGGGACAAGATCCAGCGTCATTCCGGCGTTGTCGAGTTCGGCCTGCACCTCTTCGATCGCGGACGCAACAAGGGCGTCCAACGCGACCGGGACACATGCCAGCGCAAGCTGACCCGTTTCAGACCGTGCCAGCCGAAGCAGGTCATCGATCTTGCGATTAAGACGCTCTGCGCGCGCTTCAATTGTCGCAAAAGCATCGGCGGCCGCCGGGATAGATTGCCTGCCGATCTGAGCCTCCATCAATATGACCGTCAGCGGTGTCCGCAGTTCGTGACTGACATCCGCAAAAAACCGGCGGCGATCCTCGTCGGTCTTCTCAAGTCGTGCGTTCGCCTGTTTCAATTCCTTGGTCCGTGTTGCGATAATCTCGTTGAGTTGCGTCCATTCCGCGTCGACCTTGGCTTGACGGTCCGACAAAGCGGCCGCCATCCGGTTGGTCTGCTGCGAAAGCTGGCCAATCTCATCGAGGCGAGAAACTGGCAAAACACCTGAAAAATCGCCCCGACCGATCTGATCGGCGGCGCTGCGTACCGCGTCGAGACGATAGAACTGCGGACGCACAAGACCGAAATAGAACGCCGCGACGCTCAAACCCGCGGCCAGGGCGATGCCCAGTGCCATCCACGCAAGTTGTATCCTCAGAGCCTCGATTCCCGACAAGATTTCGCTTCTGAAGAGCCGTTCGGTGTTGATCGCCTGTCCAAGCAAGGGATCAAAACTGGTCGCGAAGCTGTCGATATAGCCGCGTAGCCGCTCGGTGTCCTGGGTGTCGGTCAGCAAACCCCTCACCGTTTGATCCAGGGTGGCTTCCATGCGGGCGATCCCGAGGGACTGCGTGCCGTAACGGGATTGCCCATCAATGCCCAAAGCCCGCGCGGAGAAAACCGCCTCCTCTACATCCGCGTGCAAGAGCGTGAAGGTCTCCTGCAACTGACCCACCACTTGCAGGATCCGTTCCCGGCGCACCTCGGTGGGTAGGCCAGCCTGCACAGCCTCGGAGGCGATGACAAGGAAGGTCGCCGCCTGTGTTGAGGCTGTGGCGTAGCGCGCCATCCGCCTTTCCGAGGCGAGTGCCGTATCCAGCCGGTCGGCAACCTCGTTCAAGCCGAAATAGAGAATGCTGGACGTGAGAACAGTCGCAGCCGCCAGCAGCGCTGCGCCAAGGGACAGACGTAGTTTCAGGGACATGCTGGGGCGCGCGGGTGCGGATGTCATTGCGGTACTGTCCAGGAGTTTGCCTCGTCAAGTTTCTCGGAATGAGGAGCGCTGTGATCCACTAGGGAGTTCGCCCCCCGTTTCTGGTCCCAGTATGGGGCGGGTTGGCCGTGATTTCTCCGGGCCCCAGATCCGAGCCGTTCAGCTGTAGAGGCCGTTCGTGTTTCTTCCCGTTGATAGAGTTGCGGTCAAGGCCTGCCGAGTGGAGACCTTGCGGAGCTCAAATGAAAGAGGCGCCTCTGAGGCCGCGCATCTCTCAATTGACATTCTGGTCAAAACCTGGCGGGACTGTTAGTCTGCGCGATGATCGTAATTTATGACTTCTCGCGCCCGCTCCCTTCTCCTTCACGGCTCGGGATCCATGGCACCTGAACCCCGCGCCGGGCTTTTGCACGGGCCCGTCGGACGACATGTTCCGACATTGATCGACCTCTTCCTGCGCGTCCAGCCGCATCCGCAAATCCACACCGCGCGCCGGGGCAAGGCCGTCATCCGCGAGGACGACTTCGCGGATCATGCGATGCTTCTGCTGGAGGGATGGGTCGCCTTCTCGAAAATGCTGCCCGATGGCGAATCGCAGATCATCGACATCCTTCTGCCCGGGGATTTTGCGCTGATTGGCGCTGCCAATGCACCGCTGGCCGCCTTTTCGGTCGAAACCCTGAGCGACGCGCGCTTCATCAATATCGGGCCGGGGCGAGTCAACGGCCCCGAGCCGGAGATGGCGAGGCTGCGCGAACTGATGGCCGCCGAAATTGTCCGGATGCAATCGCGCACATCCGAGTTGCTATTGCGGGTGGGAAAGGGCAGTGCCGCGAACCGTATCGCCTATGCCTTGCTGGAATTCTTCGTCCGCCTCGAAGCGGTCGGGATGACCAGCGGCACCCGGTTCGCCTTTCCCATGACGCAGCACAAGCTAGGCGAATTCACTGGCATGAGCAACGTCCATGTCAACCGGACGCTGCGGCGCTTCGAACGCGAGGGAATCGTGGCCTATCCGGCCCCGCCCGAGATCGACCTGTGCGACATCGACGCCCTATGCGCGCTGGCCGGTCTCGATCTGGCGAGTTTTCGCAACGAGATCATCGCGCGGCGCGCGCCCTGAGCTATCGGGTTTCGACGATCTCGCCAAGTGTCTGACCGGCCAGTTCCTCGCTGGCGTCATTGGCGATATCGCCCAGCGACAGCAAGCCGACGACCCTGTTATCGGCATCCAGCACCACGAGCCTGCGGATTTGCCGATCCGCCATCAGATGCGCGGCCCGTTCGATGGTCTGGTCGGAACGGCACGTCACCACACAGGGTGTCATGACCGTCCCCACCAGCGCATCGGTGCCCGCCTTCGCAGCATGTCTCACCACGATGTCGCGATCCGTCAGAATGCCCACCGGCCGCCCATCGTCAACGACCGCCAGGGCGCCGATGTCCAGATTTGCCATCAGAGCAGCGGCGGTCTGCACCGATGCCTCCGGTGCGACGGTCATCACCGGTTTACGCATGATGCGGCTCACCAGCATGGCAAGTCTCCCGAACTTGAACGCGACCCGTTCCAAGATAATGTACCGCCGAAAAAAACAATCGGTTTAACCTGGGACAATGAGAGCCGCCGAACCGGGCCGACATCCGCACGACCCCGGCCCTCCCCAATCAAACCGAGCATCGCAGGATTGCCGCGATAAGTTTGCCGCTAGGAATCTCCTTTTCGCGCACCGCAAGAACCCGCGCGCCGGTCCGCAAGGCGAGGCCGGCAATCTCGTCCCGCACGCCGTAATCGCCCACCATGCCCTCTGGCCGGCAGCTGACAGCCCCTGTCGTCTCGTACACCGTGCTGGCAACCATGCTGTCGATATCCACCATGAGGGTATGCACACACCCGAAGGACGTTGCCCGCACCAGGTCCGCATCGCTCATGCGGTCAGGCGAGGTTTCGATGCCCCGGTGGAGCACCGCGATGGTTCCGAGCGACCGGACCAGCGCCGTCGCCTGCTCGGTCACGGCCAAATCGCTTGGCAATCGATAGGTCCGAAGATGCTTCGGCATGGCGAAGATCGCGAGGCTGTGGGCCTGATGCGCCTAGAAATCGTCATCCTCCAGCACGGTCTCGAAATGCTCTTCCAGCGGCCAGATCCTAAGCTTTTCAAGCCCCGATGCTTCCTGTCGGCTCACCGCCTCGTCCTCGAGCTGTTTCAGCCGCGTGCGGCGCTGGCGGATGTCTTCCGTCAGCGGCGTGGTCGGCAAGTAGACCGATACAAATCCATCCAACCGGCGCAGGTCGAGATGGCCGATTTCGGCGGGGCTAGGCAGGTCGACATAGAGCATCTTGTGTCTTTCCGTGACTGAGAGTTGCGGTGCTGATGACATCCCTAGGTCAAACACCCCGGCACGTCATCGATCCGGGTTAACGCCCCTGATCCGAGGCGTTTTCGTCCGGACCTTCCTGTCGCGCCCCGCGGCCTTTCGGCTTGCGCAGGTGACGTCCCTTGATCGCCTCGAACCCGATGATCACGTCCAGAAGCTCGGTGGTGATCTCGCTCTGGCGCACCGACCGCATCTCGGCGGTCAGCTCCTCCAGACGCTCGTCGACCGAACGTTCGGCCTGCTGCATCCGCGCCAGCCGCGCGGCGTTCTCGGTCACCATGGCTTCAGCGGCGGCGCGGAAGATTTCCGCAAACAGGAAGCTGCGGATCAGGGCCGCCAGAAGTTGCTCGGGCGCAAGGGTGAAGCGCGGCAAGCTGCGCGAGCGCCAGGGCTGGCGCGCGAACCCGTCCGTCAGTTCCGGGTCGAGCGGCAGGAGCCGCCTGGACACCGGCGATTGCTGGCCGTGCTCGGCGCGCTGGGTGAACACGAGGGTCACGTTGATCTGTCCATCGGGCTGCGCGGCGCGGATCTCGTCCAGCAGGGCAATCAGGCGGCCGGCCAGCCGCCCCAGCCCGTCGGCATTGGCGGGCGGCAAGAGTGTCGTTGCCGGAACGATCCCGAGGCCCGCCAGCGCATCTTCCATCTGCGCGCCGACGCAGATCACCGTCGTCTCCACATCGGTGCGACGGGTGCGATCCACCTGTTGTGCCACAAGCTCGTTGTAATTACCGCACAAACCGTGGTCCGACCCGAAGGCGATCACGACCGGCTGTCCCGCCGTGGCGGCATCCCGCGGCAAGGGCCCGTGACTGCGCACGAAGGCCCGGAACCCGAGGATCGCCGTGTCGCGATACGCCTCGATGGCATCGGCCGCCTGCTCATAGGGCAGCGCGTTGATGGCCGACATGGTCTTCATCGTCCGCACGATGCTGCGGATGCCGCGCATCGTTTCGGTGCGGCCCGTGAGCCGTTCAAGCGTCTGCGCCATCGCCCCGTCCCGTCTGCGCCAGGGCCGCACGGGCGGTTGCAAGGATATGCCCGCGCGCGTCCTCGGTCAGCTTTTCGTCCCCGGCAATGATCTCGGGCAGTCCGCCATCCGCGGCGCGGATCGCCGCGCGAATGGCCTGCATCGCGGCCCCCGCCGCGGCCTCGTCCATCCCGTCGAGCAGCCCCTCCATGGCCGCGACCAGCACGGCAAGCTGCTCGTGGGCGGCCATCGGGTCGCGTTCGGCCTGGCGCAGGGCATTGCGCACCGCCCCGCCCCGCGCCAGCCGCGCGCGGGTGTCCTCATCGAGCCGCGTGCCGAAGCGGGCGAATTCCTCCAGCTCCTCGAACTGCGACAGCGTGACCCGCAGGTTGCCCCCCACCGCGCGAAAGGCACGCGCCTGCGCCTTGCCGCCCACCCGGCTGACCGAGACGCCCAGATCGACCGCTGGGAACTGGTTCGTGCGTACCAGCTTGGGCGAGAGGTAGATCTGGCCATCGGTGATCGAAATCAGGTTGGTGGGGATATAGGCCGACAGGTTCTCGGCCTGGGTCTCGACCACCGGCAGCGCCGTGATCGATCCCGCCCCTTCCCCGAACTGCCCCGCCCGCTCCAGCAGCCGCGCATGAACATAGAAGATGTCGCCCGGGAACGCCTCGCGTCCCGGCGGGCGCCGCAGAAGCAGCGACAGCTCGCGATAGGTGCGCGCGTGATGGGTCAGATCGTCCAGCACGACCAGCACGTCACGCCCCTGCGCGGCGAAGCTTTCGGCCACGGACATCGCCGCATAAGGCGCGATATAGGCCAGCCCCGGCGCGTCCTCGTCGCCTGCCGCGATGACCACCGTTTGCCCCAACATCTCGCCGCCCTGCAGCGCGCCGATCACCTTGGCCACGGCATCGCCGCGCTGACCGATGGCGCAATAGATGCAGATCACGCCGGTATCCTTCTGGTTGAGGATCGTATCCACCGCGATCGAGGTCTTGCCGGTCTGCCGGTCGCCGATGATCAATTGCCGCTGGCCCAGCCCTACCGGCACGGCGGCATCCACCGCCTTCAGCCCGGTGGCGAGCGGGCGCGACACCGGCGTGCGCGACAGGATATCGGGGGCCTCGGCCTCCACCGGTGCCAGCGGACTGTCCGTCACCGGGTCGCGCTCGTCGCGCGGCCGCCCCAGGGCATCGACAACCCGGCCCAGCGTGGCAGGGCCGACCGGCACACTCACCACGCGGCCCGTGCGGCGCACATCCTCGCCCATGGCGACGTTCTGCGACGGGCCCAGCAGCACCACGCCCAGGCGCCCCGGTTCCAGGTCGAACACGATCCCCGAAACACCCGAGGCGAAATCGAGCACCTCGTCGGCCAGCGCCCGGGCGAGGCCGGTCACGATGGCGATCCCGTCGCCAAGCTCGGCCACGCGGCCCACCTCGCTGACCTCGGGGCGCGGCGGCGGCGCGTCCAGCACCGCGTCGATCAGATCGGCCGTGCTGGGCCGGGGATCGGTGTCATGCCGCATCGTGACCCCCCCTGCGCGCGGGCCGCCCGGCGGCCTCCGCCAGGGTCGCCTCCAACCCGTTGAGATAACTGTCCACCGTCCAGCCGAGCTGCGCGCCCCCCAGCCGCAGGTTGAGACCAGGCGACTGCCCGGGATCGACCTCGAACCGCAGGCTCACACCCTCCAGCACATCGCCGAGATCCGATCGCAGGCGCGCTTGCACCTCCTCTGGCAGGGGATCGCGGGTCAGGGCCACGGCCTGCCGCGCGTCTCCGGCGGCCTCGCGCAGATCATCCCCCATATCCGCCAGGCGCCCGGCGGCCTGCAGCACGATGCGCCGCTCCAGCCCCTCGTCGGCCAGATCGCGCAGCGCCTTGCGGGTCAGCGCAAGCAGCGCCTCGGCCCCGCGCCGCTGCAGGTCGGCACGATGCCGCGCGGCCTCCTCGGCGCGGTGCGCGGCACGCTCGGCCTGCTCCTCCTCCAGCCGTGCGCGGGCCTTGCTCAGCAACGCGTCCCGTTCCGCCTCGGCCGCGCGGCGGGCCTCCTCCAGCAGCTCGGCCCGGCTCGATGACAGCTGGGCGATGCGGGCCTCGTACTCGGTCTCTCGCGCCTCCGCCTGTTGGCGCACGGCCGCGGCCTCCCCCATCCGGGCGGCGATCTCGGCCTCCCGCGCGTCGATCCCGTCCAGGATGGGACGATAGAGAAACCGCTTGAGCAGCCAGATCAGCAGCAGGAAGTTGACGATCTGCGCCGCCACCGTGATCCAGTCGATCGACATGGCCCTAGCCTCCGGCGCCGACGGTGGCAGCCTCCAGCGCGGCCTCCCAGAACGGGTTGGCGAAGATCAGGATCATCGCCACCACGAAGCAGTAGATCGCGGTGGATTCGATCATCGCAAGGCTGACGAACAATGTCCGCGACAGGGTCGAGGCCGCGTCGGGCTGCTGCGCGATGGCGCTCAGGGCGGTCGACGCCGCGCGCCCCTCGCCAAGCGCCGGGCCGATGGCGCCGATGGCGATGGTCAACCCGGCGGTGAAGATGGACACGGCGGCAATGATGGCAAGATCGGTCATGGGGCCTCCTTGGGCGGTTTCGGCGTCGCGGCCGTGGCCGACGAGATGTAGACAGTGGCGAGGATCGCGAAGATGTAGGCCTGGATCACGCCGGTGAGCAGGCCCAGCATGTCCATCACCACCGGGAAGAAGAACGGCGCGACACCCAGCAGGATCGCGGCGATCACCGCGCCGGACATGATGTTCCCGTAAAGCCGGATGGCCAGCGAGATGCCCCGCGACACCTCCGAAATGATGTTGAAGGGCAGCATGATCACCGACGGCTCCAGATAGGTGCGCAGGTAGCCGCCCAGTCCCCGGCTGCCGATCCCGAACAGCGGCACCGCGATCAGCACCGACAACGCCAGCGCCACCGTGGTCGACAGCGACGCGGTGGGCGTGTCGAAGCCCGGCACCACCGTCAGCAGGTTTGCGGTGACGATGAACAGAAACAATGTGCCGCTGAAATACAGGATGCGCGGGTCGCGCCGCTCGGTGATCTCGGCGATCTGGCCGACGATGCCCCCGACGATCACTTCCAGCGTCGTGCGCCATCGGTTCGGCGGCACGTCCGGGCGCAGGTTACGGGTCACCAGCGCCGCGGTCCCGGTCAGAACCGCCATGATGATCCAGGTGTTGACGATCGTGGCATTGATGCCGAAGCCCCAAGGCGCGAAGACGATATTGGTATCGGGGGTCAGTTCCATCGCGCCGCCTCCTCCGGGACCGGCCGCCGCGCCAGCATGAGGATGCACACCCGCGCCACAAGGAAACCTCCCGCAAAGCCCAGCAACATGGATGTCCCGCCCTCCCCCGCGACCCAATAGCCCACCGCCAGCAAGGCCGCGATGCGCAGACCCGCACTGAGCAGCAGAACCGGCGCCGGGCGCGCCCGCCGCAACGCGATCCGCATGCCCCAGGCCAGGCCCGCGAAGAACGCCGCCCCCGCCAGAACTCCCAAAAATGCCCCAAGGCCCGTCAGGGTCCAGTCCAACCCGATCATCTTCCGTCTCCTTCCTTGCCGATCCAGTTCCAGGCGATCAGCGCCCCCAGCACCACGCCCCCCAGAAGCAGTGCGATGGTCCAGGAAAACGTCTGCGGCGCCACGCGGTCGAGCCACAGGCCCAGGAACACGCCGCCCACCGTCGGCACCGCGATGGACCAGCCGATCATCCCGAACGTGCCGATGCCGCGCAACGGGCTGGGACCGGGATCGTCGCGCGCGGCCTTCATCCGGCGCGCGCGCTGGCCGATATCCTCCGCGGATCTGTCTGGCTTCTGCGTCATCCCTGCGCCTTTCTCAGGCTTGCAAACCGCCGCACCATATCGGCCTCCAGCCGCGACAGGGCGGCGCGCGCGGCGCGCTCCTCGTCTTCGAGACCCGCGAAACTGTCGCGCACGATGTCGCGCATCTGGTCCAGGTCGTCGGTCTCCACCGCCCGGCGCACCGCCACCTCGACCCGGTGACCCTTCTTGACCAACAGCCCCTCGTCGATCCCGAAAATCCGCTCCGTCCCGTCGGCCTGCGCGATCAGAAGCACCGAAGACACCAGCGGCGTGACCAGGTCGACATGGTTGGGCAGGATGCCGAAACTACCATTCGGGGCCTCGCCACGCAGCCGCACCGCCGATCCGTCGAACATGATCCTCGAGGGCAGGCGCAGATAGACACGCATCTCGGTCGCCATGGTCATGCGGCGGCCTCCTTTCGCAGATCGCTCAGCGCGCCGATCATGTAATAGGCGCTCTCGGGCCGCTCGAAGCTGGTCTGCGACAGGATCTCCTCGCAGCCGTCCAGGGTCTCGGCGATCGGTACCAGCTTGCCCAGGGTGCCCGCCGCTGCCCCCACCGTGAAGAACGGCTGGGTCAGAAAGCGCTCCAGCCGCCGCGCGCGGGCGACCACGGCCCGGTCATGGGCCGACAACTCCTCGATCCCCAGCATCGCGATGATGTCGCGCAGGTCCTCGTACTCCGCCAAGGTCCGGCGCACGCCGCGCGCGATGTCGTAATGGCGCTGTCCCACGACCTCGGGCGTCAGCATGACAGAGGTCGAGGCCAGCGGATCGACCGCCGGATAAAGCCCCTCGGACGCCCTCTTGCGCGACAACACGACCGAGGCCGACAGATGCGAAAAGATATGCGCCGCCGCCGGGTCGGTGAAATCGTCCGCCGGAACGTAAACCGCCTGGATCGACGTGATCGCACCGCGCCGGGTCGAGGCGATGCGCTCCTGCAGCGCGGCCAGCTCCGTCGCCAGGGTCGGCTGATAGCCCACGCGGCTCGGCATCCGGCCGAGCAGGCCCGACACCTCCGAGCCCGCCTGCACGAAGCGGAAGATGTTGTCGATCAGCAACAGCACATCCTGTTCGCGGTCGTCGCGGAAATATTCGGCCATGGTCAGCGCCGAATGACCCACCAGGAACCGCACGCCCGGCGCCTCGTTCATCTGGCCGAACAGCATCACCATGCGCTCGCGCACCCCGGCCTCGCCCATCTCGCGCCACAATTCCTCGGCCTCGCGGGACCGCTCCCCGATCCCGCAGAACAGGCTGACGCCGTGGTGATGCTCCACCGTGTTGTGGATCAGCTCGCTCAGGAGAACGGTCTTGCCCACGCCCGCGCCACCGAACAGGCCCGTCTTGCCGCCCCGTTCGATGGGCGACAGCAGGTCGATGGCCTTGATCCCGGTCTCCAGGACCTCGGCGCGCAGCACCCGGTCCGACAGGACCGGCGGCGGGCGGTGGATCGGGCGCCGGGCCGTGGCCTCGGGCGGCGGCGCACCGTCGAGCGGCGCGCCGAACATATCCAGCATCCGTCCCAGCACCCCCTCGCCCACCGGCACCTCGATGCCCGCGCGCGTGCCCGTGGCACGGGTACCGAGACCCAGGCCGCGGGTCGGGCCGAGGGCGATGCAGCGCACCACCCCCTCGCCGACGATGGAGGCCACCTCCATCGCCACGCCGCCCGCCACGATCAGCGCGTGGATGCGCGGCACCGCTTCGGCGAACGCAACGTCCACGACACCGCCGCGAATGGCGACGATGGTCCCTTCGAAGTGGACCTCGGGATCGGCCGGCATGGGGTGGGTCTCGGTCACGTGTACGCACCCCGCTGCGACGGCGCCTCGAGCGCGACCGGCAGGGCGCATGGGCCCGCGATGCGCGCGGCGGTGAGAACCACATCCCTGCGTCCGTATCGGGCAGCGGTATCGCGCACCTGACGCGCCCCGTTCGCGGAACGGGCAACATCCGCGGCGCTCTCCGCGAACTGGTCTTCCCATCGTCTCATGCGGTGTTCCCTGCTCTGCTCAGGCCGCCGGTCGTGCACATCTGTCACCCACGCCCGGACCCGCCCTCATCGGTGGCATCCGGGATCACGCGGGTGCCCGCCCGCCCCTCCAGGATGTCGGTGGCCTCGTCCAGCCGCCCGATCCCCGCAAGCCCGCCATAGGCGGCAAACCGCGCCGCCGCGAGCATCTTGGGCCCCATCGAGCCTGCCGGCAGATTGAGCTTGAACGCCTCCCCCGGCGTCAGACTGTCGATGCGCGCCTGCCTGTCGGTGCCGAAATCGCGGTAAACCCCGTCGACATCCGTCAGCAGCAGCAGCGCATCCGCCTCCAGTTCCCGCGCCAGCAGCGCGCTGGCGGCATCCTTGTCGATCACCGCCTCGATGCCGATCAGACTGCCATCGGCCCGGCGCAGCACCGGAATGCCGCCCCCGCCGCCGCAGATCACGATCACGTCCTGCTCCAGCAGCATCCGGATCACCCGCATGTCGGGAATTTCCTGGGGGGCGGGCGACGGCACGACCCGGCGCCACTTGTCGCCGTCCTGTGCGATGGTCCACCCGACGGCCTTGGCGCGCGCCTCGGCCTCGTCGCGGGAATAGACCGGGCCGATGAACTTGGCCGGATCGCGAAATGCCAGGTCGTCGGGATCGACGACGATCTGGGTCAGCAACGTGGCCACCGCGCGGTCGTGATCCAGGGCGTTTTCCAGCTCCTGCTCGATGATATAGCCGATCATGCCGCCGGTCTCGGCCCCCAGAACATCCAGCGGATAGGCCTCCTCGGGCTTGTAGGCCGCGCCTTGCAAGGCCAGAAGCCCCACCTGCGGCCCGTTGCCATGGGTCACCACCAGCCGGTGCCCCGCGCGCACGATCCGGGCCAGGGCCACGGCCGCCTCGCGCACGTTCCTGCGCTGATTTTCCGCTGTCAGCGGTTCACCCCGTTTCAGGAGCGCATTGCCCCCCAATGCCGCAACGACCAGCATGGCTCAGCCCCCCAACGTGGCGACAAGAACCGCCTTGATCGTGTGCATCCGGTTCTCCGCTTGGTCGAAGACGATCGAGGCGGGGCTTTCGAACACCTCCTCGGTGACCTCCATCGCCTCCAGCCCGAACTTGTCTTGAATGTCGCAGCCGACCTCGGTCTCGGCGTTGTGGAAAGCCGGCAGGCAATGCATGAACCGCACCCGCGGATTGCCCGTCCGGGCCATCACATCCGCGTTGACCTGGTACGGCATCAACAGATCGATCCGCTCGGCCCATTTTTCCACTGGCTCGCCCATCGACACCCAGACATCGGTATAGACGAAATCGACGCCCTTGACGGCCTTGTCGACATCCTCGGTCAGCGTGACGCGCGCGCCCGTATGCTCAGCGATCGCCCGCGCCTCGTCCTGAATGGACTGCACCGGCCACAGGCTTCGCGGCGCGCAAAGGCGCACGTCCATGCCCATCTTGGCCCCACCGATCAGAAGGCTGTCACCCATGTTGTTGCCCGCGTCGCCCATGAAACAATAGGCCACCTCGCGCAGGGGCTTTTCGCAATGCTCCTGCATGGTCAGGAAATCGGCGAGGATCTGCGTCGGGTGAAACTCGTCCGTCAGCCCGTTATAGACCGGCACACCGGCCCAGTCGGCCAGCTCCTGCACGATCTCCTGGCCGAAACCGCGATACTCGATCGCGTCATACACCCGGCCCAGCACACGGGCGGTGTCCTTGACGGTTTCCTTCTTGCCCAGATGGGTGCCCGACGGCCCCAGATAGGTGACGGTCGCGCCCTGATCATGGGCGGCCACCTCGAAACCCACCCGGGTGCGGGTGCTGTCCTTCTCGAAGATCAGCGCGATTTCCTTGCCCCGCAGGGTCGGCACCTCGGTGCCCGCGTATTTCGCCGATTTCAGATCCGCGGACAGTTTCAGCAGAAATCCGATTTCCTCGGGCGTGAAACCCCGCAGGGTCAGGAAATGCCGGTTCTTGAGGTTGAAAGCCATTGAATTTGCCCTCCTACACAGCGTCGCGAATGGTCGGGCAGGACATGCAGCGGCTGCCGCCCCGGCCCCGGCCCAACTCGGCGCCCGGCAGCTCGATCACCTTGATGCCCTCGGCCCGCAGGGCCGCGTTGGTGTCGTCGTTGCGGTCGTAGCCCATGACCACGCCGGGACGCAGGGCAAGCACGTTGTTGCCATCGTTCCACTGCTCGCGCGATTGCTCGAACGGGTCCGAGCCGCCGGTGGGCACCACGTTCAGCTTCTTGAAGCCCATGGCCTCGGCCACCACCTCGAACATCGGCCGGGTGTCATGGCGCATGTCCAGCGGCTTGTCCCCCTCGCCGGGATGCAGGTCATAGCAGGTCATCTCGTCGGCCACCTCCTTGAAGCTGGTGACGATATTGTCGCCGCAGAAGGTGAAGACCGTATCCAGATGCATCGCCGCGCGCGATTTCGGCATCTGGCAGGCGATGACGCGGGTGGCGCGCCCCTCGCCGAACAGCGCCTGCGCCATCAGGCCGACGCCCTGGGGCGAGGTCCGCTCGCCCATCCCGACCAGCACCAGACCATTGCCCACCGGCATCACGTCACCACCCTCCAGCGTGGCCAGCCCGTGGTTCTTCAACGGATCCGCCCAGATCTCGTGGACCTTGCCGGCGAATTTCGGGTGGTACCTGTAGATCGCCGCGGTCAGCAGCGTCTCGGGACGGCGGGCCTGCCAATACATCGGGTTCAGCGTGACACCCCCATACACCCAGGACGAGTTGTCCCGGGTGAACAGGAAGTTGGGCAAGGGCGGCAGGATGAAGCCGTGACGCCCCAGGTAAGCGCCGAACATGCTCGTTGCCTCGAACGGCACATCGCCCACGGTCAGCCCGCCGATCAGCCATGTCGCCAACTCCGTACCGGGCAACTCGTCCATCCAGTCGCGCAGGTCCTTGCGCATCCCGACGCCCACGTCATTGGCCGAAATCCGGTGATCCAGCACCCATTTGCGCGCCTCCGGTATCTCCAGCGTCTCCCCCAGCAGCGCGCCGGTTTCCAGAACCTCGACCCCCTCCTGCGTCATGGCGGCGCCAAAGGCCTCGTGGTCCTGCTTTGCCTGCTTGACCCAGAACACATCGTCGAACAGCAATTCCTCGCAATTCTCCGGCGTCAGCCGCCGATGCGCCAGGCCGGGGCGGCAGATGATCACCTGCCGCAGTGTTCCGGTTTCCGAATGAACGCCAAGCTTGTGAGCGGTCATGTTTCTTCCTTCCAGTCAAAGTATCGCGGCAAGGCTGAGCGCAGCCGAGATGAACACCAGCAAGATCAGCATCAGCGGCCAGATGAAGACGATCCAGCGGTCATAGCCGACCCGCCCGATCGCAAGCCCGCCGATCACCACCGCGAAGGTCGGGTTGATCAGGTTCACCAGCCCGTTGGCGGACTGGTAGGCCGTCACCACCAGGTCGCGCCCGACACCGGCGAAATCGGCCAGCGGCGCGAGGATGGGCATCGACAGGACGGCGAGGCCCGAAGAGGACGGCACGAAGAAGCTCATACCGATCTCGATCCAGAACATCAGGTTGATGAAGGCCAGATCGCCGAGGCCCCCCAGCGATTGCTCGGCGCTGTAGAGGATCGTGTCGGCGATCAGCCCCTGCTCCATGATCACCACGATCCCGCGCGCCAGCCCGACGACCAGCGCCACACCCAGAAGATCCCGCGCCCCGTCGACGAAACTGCCGGTGAGCTTCTTCTCGCCCAGGCGCCCGACGATACCCACGACAATCGCCGCGAACAGGAACAGCGCGCCCATCCGGGCCATCCACCAGCCCTGGCTGGCGACGCCCCAGATCATGACCGCGAAGGTGATCGCGAACAGAACCAGGATGATCTTCTGCGTGCCCGTGAGGCTGTCATTCACGTCGGCGGTCTCGGCATCGGCCAGAAACAGGCGCCGATGGGCGGCGCCCTGTTTCGCCACGACCGAACGCGACGGGTCCTGCTTGACCCGCTTGGAGTAGCGCATGACATAGGCCGCGCAGATCGCCAGCCCGCCCAGCAGGATGATCAGGCGCAGCACGATCCCGTCGGTGAACGGAATGCCCGCCGCATCCGAGGCGATCACCGTCGCAAACGGGTTGATGGTGGAGCCGAGAACGCCGATCCCCGCCCCGATCAGGATGATCGCAACGCCGGTAACCGCGTCGTAGCCCGCGGCAATCATCACCGGGATCAGGATCGCATAGAAGGCCAGCGTTTCCTCGGCCATCCCATAGGTCGTGCCGCCGATGGCAAACAGCGACATCATGATCGGAATCATCCAGATCTCGCGCCCCTTCATGCCTGCCATGGCGGTGCGGATGCCGGTGTCGATCGACCCGGTGGCGTTCACGACCCCCAGGAACCCGCCCAGCAGCAGCACGAAGAGCGCGACGTCAATGGCATTCGCGGCATAGCTGTCGGGGTCGTAGAACCCGGCAATCGGCGCCAGCATCACCTCGACGAAACCTTGCGGGTTGGGTGCCACCTCGGTGTAGGTTCCGGCCACGGCGACCTCGCGGCCGACCTCCTCGTTCATCACGCGCTCGTACTGACCGGCCGGTATGAACCAGGTCAGGGCGGCGACAAGAATGATGAGCCCGAAAAGGATCGTATAGGCGGTCGGGAACCGCGAGGACAGGTCGTGCTCGGGATCTTTCGGCGGTTGCGTTCCGTCGGCCATCAGGAGCCTCCCTTGGTTCGAAAAGTCACGCCCCAGCCTTAGCCCGCCGTCGCCCCCGCGCATTAACCCGCGTTAACCGCGCCCGCCCTACCTGCGCAGTCAGGGCGACCATCGGAGGCCATGTTGACGAAGGTTAATGCAGCCCGGGTCGCGTTAACGATACTGAGGTCGATTCTCCGCTGAACCCTTGAAAGGAAACTCCCATGGCCAGAACTGCAAAACCGCCCGCGAACGACGCGACCGAGACTGCCCTGAACGCCGCGCAGGTTGTCTTTTCTCTCAACCCGGCCTTCAGACCGCAGTCAGAGCATCTGGCCCAGGCCCAGCAGGAGCTCATGAAGGAGGCCGAGAAGTTCTCGTCCGCTTGGTTCAAGCGCCGTCACGAGGCCCTGCATTCCGCGCTGGAAGTGACCTCCCACATCGCCTCCACGGGGATGATGAATCCCGCCGGCGCGATGCAGGCCATGGCCGAATGGCAAACCCGCTCCGCAGCACGGCTGGCCGAGGATGCCCGCGATTGCACCGAATTCATGTCCCAATGCGCGCGCACGATGATCGAACACGAAATCGAGGCCACGGAAGAAGCGGCCGAGAATACCAAGCATGCGATGAGCAAGACGCGCGCCACACCTGTCTGAACCGACCGAAAGGAAAAAGCTCATGGACGAAAAGAAAGCCTACCAGGACAAGTTCCGGGCCCAGCTCGACGAGTGGGAAGCCCAGATCGACCAGCTGCGCGCCAAGTTCCGCGGGGCCAGCGCGGATGCGCGCCTGAAATACATGGAAGAAATGGAGGAACTCAAAGGCCGGCAGGAAAGGGCCGAGGCCCGGCTCGACGCCCTCAACGAAGCCGGGGGCGAGGCATGGAAGGATCTCAGGAAGGGCACCGAAGCCGCCTGGGACGATCTCGAAGCCGCCCTGAAACGCGCCCGATCCCGGTTTTCCTGACCCGTTCGCCGGTGTTCTAGGCCAGGCCCACCGCTGTCGCAGCGGTGGGCTTTTTCATGCGCTGCGCACTCCTTGCCCCAGCCGCTTTTGGCGGCCAGGGATCATGCGCGGATCAGGGTTGCAGGACATAGGCGCCCGGCGCGTCTCGCAGATCGCCCGCACCCTTGCGCCCCATGGGCGGCGGCGGCCCCTCTTCTGGCGCGCCATGCGCCCGCAGCCAGGCGACATGCTCAGGCCACCAGGACCCGTCCTGCACCTGCGTCTGCGCGCGCCAGTCCTCGGGCGGGATGTAATGCTCGGCGTCCGGAAGGGTCCGGATCTGATAGCTGCGGCCCTTGTGCCCCGGTTCGCTGACGATGCCGGCATTGTGCCCGCCCGATGTCAGCACGAAGGTGATGTCGGTATCGGCCAGCAGGTGCAGCTTGTAGACCGACTGCCACGGCGCGACGTGATCGCCCGTGGTCGAGACGCAGAACACCGGCGCCCGGATATCGCTGAGCGCCACCGGCCTGCCGCCGACCCGGTATTGCCCCTGCGCCAGTTGGTTGTCGAGGAACATGCTGCGCAGATACTCGCTGTGCATCCGGTAGGGCATGCGCGTGGCATCCGCGTTCCACGCCATCAGGTCGAACATCGGCTGACGGCGGCCCATCAGGTACTCGTGGACATAGCGCGACCAGATCAGGTCGCGCGACCGCAGAAGCTGGAACGCCCCCGCCATCTGCTTGGTGTCCAGATACCCCTGGTCCCACATCATGTGGTCGAGATAGGACAGCTGGCTCTCGCTGATGAACAGTTGCAACTCGCCGGGGTCTTCGAAATCGGTCTGGGTCGCCAGCAGGCTCAGCGTCTTCAGCCGGTCGTCCCCGTCGCGCGCCATTAGCGCCGCCTTCACCGACAACAGCGTACCGCCCAAGCAGTAGCCGACACCGTGCACACCCGTTTCGGGCACGATCGCACCGATCTCGTCGAGCGCCGTATCGAGCGCGGCCAGATAATCCTCCATGCCCAGATCGCGGTCCCCCGCATCCGGGTTGCGCCACGAGATCATGAAGACGGTGAAGCCCTGCTCCACCAGGTAGCGGACCAGCGAGTTATGCGGCGACAGGTCGAGAATATAGTATTTCATGATCCAGGCCGGCACGATCAGGATGGGCTCGGCCGCAACCGTCTCGGTCTGCGGCGCGTACTGGATCAGCTCGAACAGGTGGCTGCGATGGACGACCTTGCCCGGCGTCACCGCGACCTCGCGCCCGGGCAGGTAGTCTTCCGCGCCCACGGGCGGCTTGCCCGCCAGCGCCCGTTCCATGTCCTCGATCAGGTTCTGGGTCCCCTGCACCAGATTGGCCCCGAAGGTCCGCGTGGTTTCGGCCAGAACCTCCGGGTTGGTCCACAGACCGTTCGCCGGCGACATCATGTCGAGCAGCTGGCGCATGACGAAGGACACCACCTGCTCGTCGCACCGCGACAGACCGTCTATATCGTTGGTGGCGTTGTACCACCACTGCTGGGTCATCAGGAAACTCTGGTAGATCAGGTTATGGGGCCAGCGTTGCCATTCCGGGGCCACGAAACGCTTGTCATAGATCAGCGGATCGATGCAGGGGGCACCGGACTTGCCCAGGGCCATCCGGCTCGCCGCCATTGCCAGCTTCGCCGCCTTGCGCTGCGCCTTGTCGGCCAGTTGCATCTGCTTGCCCGGCGAGGCGGCCAGATGCATCCCCCAATCGAAGAAACTGGAGGTCAGCCCGAAGGGCGAGATACCCTGCGTGAGCCGCGCCAGATGTGCCTTGGTCGCCTGGTCGAGCATCGACAGCCCGTGCCTGTCCGGCTTCTCGGCAGGGCAGAGCGGGCCAAGCTCCGGCGCGACCTCCGGACCGTCGGCGGCCCGTGCCGGGGGTGTCGAGGGTACAGGTGCTGCGACCGGGCCGCCCCGATGGTCCGCGCGCGGATCGATGTCGTCCGTCGGTGCGGAAATGGTCTGCCGTTTTGTCATGTCTTGGGTGCCTCTCAGTTCAGCTTGTCCGCATCGTGATCCGTCCCGGGATGCTGCCTCGGGTCTTGCAGGTCTTCACCCCGAGCAGGAAATAGACCGGACAGACCCCGTAAATCGCCGTCACCGCCAGAATGGCCCCCAGGATCACGCTCAGCCACAGCCCCCATGCGGCCGCATGGATGCCCAAGGTGGTCACCAGGGGCAGAACGATCAGCAGCAGGCCGATGATCCCGCGCAACGCACGGTCGAGACTTCCCATGTTCGCGGTCATTTTCCGACCCCTTGCACGCGTGTCTGCCGACCGATCCCCGCGAAATGCGGCCGGGTCCTCGGCAACGCCCCAGACCTAGCCCCGGCGGGCCAGACGCGCCTTAACACCGGTTAACACCCGCGCGCGCACCGGCCCGGCCCGCGCGGCTCAGCCGCGCTCGGTCGGCTCGCCCGCCATTAGCTCGCTCGCCATCAGCTCGCTCGCGGCGGCGACGATCGCGCGCCGGGTCTCGGGGGTCTGCGCCTCCACCGCGCGGACCAGCGCCCGCAGGTCCCGGCGCATCCCATGAAGCTGGTCCAGCAGCGACAGGATCACCGGCACCGCGTCATCGGGCAGCTCCAGGTCCTGCCGCAGGTCGCAAACCAACCGGATGCGCGCCACGTCGAGATCGTCGAATACCGGGCCGGTTTCGGTTTCGACCGGCTTGACCCAGCCCTCCCGCACCCACAGCCGCAATTCGCGCAACTCCACCCGCGCGACCCGCGCCACGACATCGCGTTCGTCCAGCATCACAATTCCCTCCACAAGCTCGCGCGGGGATCGGGCGCGCCCAGGTCGCGCCAGCGCCGCGCGATATCTTCCATCTCGGCGTCGATCTTCGGGGGCGTGACGATCTTCAGCCGCACGTATTGATCGCCCGCCTCCCCCTTGGCAGGCTTGATGCCCCGGCCCTTCAGGCGCAGGCGCTGCCCCGAGGTGGCACCCCTGGGAATGCCCATCGACACCTTGCCGGACAGCGTGGGCACCTCGACCTTCGCGCCCAGAACGGCCTCGTCGAAGGTGATCGGCACCTCCACCTCGATGTCGTTCTCGTCGCGGGCAAAGACCTTGTGCGGGCGCACTTAGATCTCGACATAGGCGTCGCCCTCCGGGCCGCCGCCGAAACCCGGCTGGCCCTTGCCCCGCAGGCGCAGGGTCTGACCGTCGCGCACGCCCGCCGGGATGGTCAGGTCGATGGCACTCCCGTCCGGCAGGGGCACGGGCCGCTTGGCCCCCATGGCCGCATCCATGAAATCCACCACCAGGCGATAGCGTACATCCGCGCCGCGCGCGGCAAAGCCCTGCGCCCCGCCCCGCGCCTGCCCGCGCCGCCCGAACAGGTCGGAAAACACCCCCGACAGATCCTCGAAATCGCCATACCCCGCGCCGGAGGCATAGCGCCCCTGGGGATCGGCCCCCGCGTGGTCGCGGTAATACTGCCGTTGCGGGCGCTCCTGCCCGCTGGCGTCGATCTCGCCCGCATCGAAGCGCTTGCGCTTCTCCGGGTCGCCCAGCAGGTCGTTGGCCGCCGCAACCGCCTGGAACTGCGCCTCCTTGGTCTTGTCGCCCGGGTGCAGGTCGGGATGCAGCGCCTTGGCCAGCTTGCGATAGGCCTTCTTGATCTCGGCCTGGGTCGCGTCCTTGGCAACGCCAAGCACCTTGTAGGGGTCTTCACTCATTCACCGCGCCTTTGTTTTCTGTCGAAATGTCAACGCTCAATCCACGGGCCAGGTCGCGCAACTCCGCCTCGTCCAGGGTTTCGACCTCCAGCAGGCGGCGCGCGGACGTCTCCAGAATATCCCGATTCTGCGTCAGGATTTCCAGCGCCTCGTCCGACACCTCGCGCAGCACCCCGCGCACGGCGGCGTCCATCGCCTCCGCCGTGGCCTCGGAATAGCTGCGCGCGATATAGCGCGGCGCCTGGCCTTCCAGGAAACTGCTTTGCTGGGTCACGGAGGATCCCTTGAAGGCCATGTTGCAGCACTCGGCCACCACCGCCTCTGCGGCAACGGGGTCGGTCTGCTTGCGCACCGGCACCGACTCGCCGGTCAGCACCGCTTCGTCCACATGCAGGTTGGCGGCCACACTGGTAATATCCCAAGAATAGACCCGTTCTTCAGTCCCGGTAGCCATCGCCGCGATCCATGTTCTTTCATCATGTATCCGATCTACCCCAGACCACGGGCCCGAACGTTTAACGCAGATCAATCGACCCCGGGAAAGCCGCCCTGACCTCTGCCCGCAGAGATATTGATCCGCGTTAATGCCAGAGGCCGCGGTTTGCAGTTGCGAAGCGCCATGGATGCGCAGTCAGACCCGTCATCCCCGAGAAACGGAAACGCGCACTGGCATAAGGAAACCGACCCACGACACCCCCCGTTAAACAGACCAAGACCGACGCCTCTGCGACGCGGCGGGCACTGGGGCCATTCTGGGCGTGGTCGGCATCCTGCTGCTCACTGGCTGGGTGGTCTGCGTTGCTGGGCTGGTGACGCTTCTGGCGCCTTTTGGTGCATGGCGGGCGCGCTGCTGGAGGTGGTGCTGCTGGTGATGGGCGGCGCCCTGAAGGTCGAGCAGACTACCGCACGAAGTGACGCAGGCCTTCACCCGGCGTGGGTGGTCTTTGCTCACCCTCTGCATCATGAAGTTGTGCATGTGCACCTTGTGCCACAGGCCAAGCTGCTGCATCAACAATTCGCGGCGCCTCCCCTCTTCCCGCGCGATCGCCACGAACAATACCCGGGTCCCGATGGCAAACAAATCGCACTTGCACTTGCTGCGCGACGTCAGGCCGAACCCTCAGATCACAGGCCTTCTAATCGTGGCCGCGCTGCTTTGGGCCTTCGCACGGATCACGAATGCCGTGGTCGGCGGCGAAACCCGGGCCTTCGATACGTCTCTGCTGATCGCGCTGCGCAATCCTGCGGACCTCACCGACCCGCTGGGGCCCATCTGGATCGAAGAGCTGGGGCGCGATCTGTCCGCTCTGGGCGGGACGTTCGTGTTGAGCTTCCTGACATTGTCGGTCGCGGGTCTCTTCTGGTTGCAGCGGCGGCGGATCACCTCGGCATTCCTGTTGCTGGCGGTGACCACGGGCGTCGGCCTGAGCCAGCTGCTCAAGGCCGGGTTCGACCGTCCGCGGCCCGATCTCGTGTCGCAGGAAACAGCCATATACACCGCCAGTTTCCCCAGCGGTCACTCGATGATGGCAGCGGTCGTCTACCTGACGTTGGCCGTGCTTGCGGCGCGGACGCTCAAGAGGCGTCGGGAAAAGGGATATGTGGTGTCGCTCGCGATCCTGATCGTCCTCGGCGTCGGGATCAGCCGGGTGTATCTGGGGGTGCATTGGCCCACGGATGTGCTGGCGGCGTGGATCATCGGCGCAGGATGGGCGCTGTTTTGCGGAATCTTTGCGCGGTTTCTGGACCGGGCCGGGCCGCAGGATCGTTCGTCACGCCCGGGGCCCGACACCTGAGGGCCGACCGGCCCGACCGCGCGGCGGCGCTGCCGCCAAGCACCGAAACGATGCGCGGCGACCCTTACTGGCTGAGGTCAGTCCATTTCACCGGCGAAAATCTCCCCGGTCTGGATATTCATGTAGGCTTCCAGCTCGCGATCGCCGGTGGCGATTTCGAATTCCCAGAACAGCCGGTCGTTATCCTCTTCGAGAGACAATTCGACCACCTGCCCGCCAAACATGGCTTCGGCCTGGGCGATCGCGTCCTGCACGGTTCCGCTGGCCTGCTTCGCGGCGGCCAGCCGTTCCTCATCGAACCAGCCAAGCCAAGTGGCCTCGATGGTGTGCTCCTCCAGTTCGATCAGCTCACCACTGCGCGCATCGATGACCGCTTCGTGAATGGTGCCATCGCTGACGATTTCGATTTCGTAGACCAGCGCGCCCAGATCACTGTCCAGTTCCGCCTCGAGGATACCGCCGGGGCGCGCCTCCTGGGCAATCGCGACCGCGCGCGCCATGCCGATGGTTTGTGTCGTTTGCGGCGTCTGGGCCACGGCGGCGGGCACCGCGATGGCATTTGCCACGGCAAGGGTCACTGCAAGAATGGAACGGGCCATGTCGACCTCCTTTTGGAGTTGTACTCGAAGGGTAACGCGCCGGATGTGGAACGGTTCCCGCCGATGCGGCACCGCGGCATCAAATATCCGGGACGGCGCGATCCCGGTCAGCCCCCCCCTGCCCCGCCGCGCATCCTTAACCGGATCGCGCCGGGCCGATCCGCCCGCATCCGGACCGACCGCGTCACAGCAACCATTCGACCGGCAGCGATCCGATCACCCGCAGGGCGATCCGTCTGACCAGGGTCGTGCCGGGCTCGTCATCGGTGCGGATTGCCTTCTCGGCGTCGATCCAGACCGGTTTGCCGCGCTCCAGCTTCACCTGCCAGGCCATGCCGCCCAGCCCCCGGTCGAAGGCCTCGTGCAGTACCTGCGCCATCCTCTCGCTCTCGATCACCAGCCCCATTTCGGTATTGAGCAAGGCCGATCTGGGATCGAAATTGAACGACCCTATGAAAATGCGCGCCCCGTCCACTGCGAAGGTCTTGGCATGCAGGTTCGAACCCGATGAACCCAGCGGGCCCAGCCTGTCGCGCTCGGAGGCCCCGGCCGCCTGGGCGCGCAATTCGAACAGACCGACGCCCACGCGTAACAGGGGCGCGCGGCGTTTGCTGTAACCGGCATGAACCGGCAGCATGTTGGTCGCCTCCAGCGAATTGGTCAGCATGCGGACCGTGACGCCGTTGCGCACCATGGCGGTGAAGGCCGCAACCCCGGCCTCGCCCGGCACGAAATAGGGCGTGACCCCATCGAACCTGTGCTCGATCGGCCCGATTGCATCCAACAGACGCGCGGTAAACCGTTTCGACCGCGGCACACGGTCGAACACCCGGGCCGGATCGTCGCTGATCAGGGTGGCGTTCGTCCAGTCCAGCGCAAGCCCGCCCTTGGCCAGCCTGGACACCAGGTCGGATTGTTCGAGCTGCGCGCGGTAGGTCGCATGACGCGGATCGTTCTCGACCCGGTCGAACTGCGCCGCCATCGCCTCCGGATCCGCGCGACTGTGCAGGATGCGCGCCGCCGAATGGGTGGCGTCGGCATTCCAGTAGCGATCGAAATCGGCCGAGATCTCCGGGACGACCGCGCCCACTGCCAGAACGTCCAGATCCATCTGCAACGGGATTTCGCCGGTCCCGAAATACTCGTCTCCGATGTTGCGCCCGCCCAAAATGCTGACGCGGCCATCGACGGTGAATGCCTTGTTGTGCATCCGGTGGTTCAGCCGGAACAGGTCGAAAGCGTAGGACAGCCGCTTGAACCGACGCAGGACGAAAGGGTTGAACAGCCGCACCTCGATATTCGGATGCGAGTCCAGCGTGGCCAGCATGCCATCGAGATCATGGATGCCGTTATCGTCGAGCAAAAGGCGCACCCGCACACCCCGTTCGGCCGCCCGCCACAGCGCCTGCAGAAACAGATGCCCGGTCATGTCGTTGCGCCAGATGTAGTATTGCGCGTCGATCGACGAAGCGGCCGCGTTGGCGAGCACCATGCGCGCCACATAGGCCTCCATGCCGTCCGATAGCGCGGCGATGCCGCTCTGACCCGGGTGCTGCGCGGCCCGCGTGCTCATCGCTTCGGTCAGCACACCTTCGGCTGCGGGGGGAAGGGCGCGCCCCGTCTTCTGCGGCTCGGGCGTCGGCGCCGGAAAGACCAGCCGAGCGACCAGGACCGCCAACACCAGCGCCCCGACCGCAAACAGCAGAACCCGTATCTCGATCGGAACCATCTAGCAGGCCTCCTCGTGTTCCGGGGCCAGGCGGAACCGCGCCCAGATCGGCCGGTGATCGGAGGCGACCTTCGCGGCCGGATCGCCCACCACCACCGAGTCCATCAGTGTGATGTCATGGCTCATCGCGATCTTGTCCAGCTTCAGCAAGGGCCGCCCGGCAGGGAAGGTCGGCCCGGGACTGTGCGTGCGCAGCCAGTCGGGCAAGGTCTCGAGCCCCTTGCGCTCCCGCCATTCGTTGAAATCGCCCGCGATGATCGTAGGCCGCTGGTCCAGCGCCGCAAGTTGCTCGGCGATATACGCGATCTGCTTGCGCCGGTTGCCCCGCAACAGCCCCAGATGCACACCGACCACCCGTAACGGGCACTGCCTGACGCGGATATCGACCACGACCGCCCCGCGCGGCTCCAGCGCCGGCAGATCGTAGCGCCGGATCCCGTCCACCTTGACAGCGGGGTGTTTGAGCACCGCGATCCCGTGCCAGCCCAGCCCGACCGCATCCGGGGTCAGGTCGATCACGCGAAACGGGCCGATCCGCCCGCGCGGTGCCGGCAGGGCGGCAGGCCGAGGTTGCATGCGGAAATCCGCTTCCTGCAGGACCAGAATATCGGCATCGAGCCCGGTGATCACCTCGATCGTGCGCAACGGGCGTCGGCGCAGATCCCGCCCCAAACCGGCACGAATGTTCCAGCTTGCCAGTGTGAATTCCATCAACAACCGTCCTCCGAGACCTGATCGGTGCCATTGGTAGCATCCTGGCTGACCAAGAGGTATGCCACGAAACGCGCCACCGGACGTTTGGATCCCGCGAAAAACGTCTCCCACGCGGCACGAACCGATCTGCGCGCGCCTATGGTTTCGGGTCCGGCTGGGCCACGGGCTCCGGCTCCGGCTCGGTCCGCGGATCGAGTGCGCTCGCCACCGCAGAGGTGTCGGGCAAGGGCACGTATTTCTCCCGCTCCCCCGCGGCGGGCGGTTTCGCGCCCGTCACGACCCGCAGCAACACGAAACACGCGTAAGCCATGGCCAGCGCCGACTCGAACAGGAAGAACGAGCGGGGCCCGTAAACCGACATCAATGCCGAGGCCAGCAACGGCCCGATGGTCGCCCCGATGGAATAGATCATCAAAAGCCGCCCCGAAGCCGCGACATAGGCCCGGCGGTCCAGCCGGTCGAAAGTCTGCGCAACGCAGAGCGGATAGACAGAGCTGATCGCCCCGCCGAAGGCCAGCGCCATGACGACCAGCACCGCAAGCGGCACCCCCCCATTGGTGATCGCGCCAGAAAGAAGGCCCCAGGACAGCCCCACGGCCAGCAGGATGCAGGCCATGACGATACGCCGGTCGAACCGGTCCGCCAGCATGCCCACGGGCACCTGTGCGGCCAGCCCGCCGATGACCACGGTGCTCATGAACAACGCCGCCTCGGTGACGCCGAGGCCGATCTGCCGGGCGAACACCATGGCCAGGGCATAGAAGGATCCGACCAGAATGCCGGCCACGCTGGCACCCACGACACCGACCTTCGACGCGGCATACAGGTCCCCCACCCCCAGGCTGCGCACCTCGCGCAGGTCAGGCTCGCCCAGGCGGGTCATCGCGACGGGAACCAGTGACAAGCCGATCAGGGCCGCGGCGATCATCAGGTGATCGTCACCGTTGACGGGCGCGACGTTCACCAGGGTCTGACCCAGCGCAATCGCGAGATAGAAGGCCAGCATGTAATAGCCCAGAACGCGCCCGCGGGTGGCGTTACTACTGCGTTCGTTGAGCCAGCTTTCGATGGTTGTCGTCATGCCCGCGATGCAGAACCCGTTGATCACCCTCAGGAGCACCCAGGCCGCGGGGTTGAAGAAGAACGCATACGCCAGGCAAACAGTCGAGGTCAGCGCCGCGAAGGCCGCGAAGGCGCGGATGTGACCGATGCGTAGAATGACCCGCTTGGCCCGAAATCCCCCCAATGCGAGCCCGAGGTAATAAGCCGCCATGATCGCCCCGGTCAGAGCGACGGGATACTCCGCCGCCTCCATGCGCAGGGGCAGCACGACACCCAACAGACCGTTCCCGGCCATCAGCGCGACCGTGGCCGTCAATAGCGACCGCACTGGCGCGAGAAGGTCTCTCAGTCTCGCAGGGTTGGCATGAAAGGGAATTTTCGACCTCCAACGGACACAAGGTGGCGCAATCCGGGAAGGCTAACGCATTCCGGGCTGCTCAGATAGCGCAAGCGGGAGCCCCCTTCAGGCCCGGTCCGCGGGTTACGCGCCATGGGCCTCGTCCGACGCCTCGGGATACAGGATCAGCACATCGCACTCGGCATCGCGCAGCAGACGCCGCGCAACGCTGCCGACGAACGCGCGGCGCAACAAGCCGCTCCGACCGGCCCCGGCCACAATCAGATCGACCGAGGTCGCCCGCGCCTCGCGCACCAGCGCTGCGGCCGGATCCCCGCGCAGGACCCTGTGCGCAACGCCGCCTTCCGCCTGCGCCACGAGCGCGCCCAACTCGGCGGTGGCGATCTGCGCCAGTTCGTCGAGATGAGCGCGCACCTCCGACTGGCCGGTCCCGATCCGGAGCATCGCCTCTTCCAGTTGCGGAGCGACCTGAACAGCCTGCACGAGGTTCAGCTCCGCCGCCGGAAGCAGGCGCCGGGTGAAGCGCAGCGCGCCTTCGGCGTCATCCTTGCCATTGGTGGTCACGAAAACGCTGGCATAGGCGCCTTCCACGGCTCGTTTGACCACCAGGACGGGACGCGAGCCTCCGGCGATCACGCGGTCCGTCGTGGACCCGAGGATCTTGTCGGCGATGCTCGTGCGCTGGTGGGCCCGCATCACGATCAGATCGGGGTCGATCTCATCGCTCATCGCGATCAGGCACAGGGCCGGTGCGCCGCTTGCGACCCGGATATCCAGGGCGGGCGCCTGCTGTCCCAGCCTGGCCGCGCAAACCTCGATCCGGTCTCGCGCGGCCTGGGCCGCCTGGTCACGCAGGGTATCGGAATCGGCCGACAGACCGCCCATGACGGGCAGATCCACGATATGGACGACGACGAGAGCGGCGCGGTGGCGCGCTGCGATATCTACCGCCCGTTCAAGGACGGCTTCGTCCTGTGGAAAACCGCCCACGGCGGCGAGAATGCACCTTACGCTCACAACGACCCCTTCCTTCGCTCAAATGGACCGCGGCAGGCTTCCCCAGAAGCCGCCGCGGTGCGCGATGAGTGCCGTCAGGCGATCTCTTTTTGCCGCATGCCGTTCAGGTTCGCGGCCACCGGCTTCGCCCCAATCATCGCGTCATCTGCCCGAACCTCGGAAACGGCCCGGTCAGGGCCCGCTTCTGCCTTGGCCCCGATGACAGGCGGGTGGGCAGGCCTGGCAGCAGGTGGGAACAGGTGGGGGAAGAGATCTTCGAAATCGACTTTACTGAGCATCATGGGACTGGTCCTTTCTGAAGAAGCGAGAATGGAAGCGCGGCCAGGGTGGCCGCCCCGCCGGATCATGGCATGGCGGCATGGGGTCAGGCCGCTTTCTGATAGGCATGCTGCATCACGGAAGACTGCTGGTCGGGTTTCGACACGGGCGTCATGCGCACTTCCCGGTCGTTGAGCCGGGCGACGATGGCGGGGATTTCGCCCCGCTCGATCCCGATATCGCGCAACACCCAGTCCTCCATGGACTGCAGCTGCGCGATCATCCTGCGATCCCGCCACTGGCGCGCGGCACGTTGCATGAAACGCCCGATCACACCGGGTTCGGCAGACCGCGGCGCGGTCGGCGTATTGGACGCGATCATTTCACGGGTAATGAAGACAGACATGACATCCTCCATTCCTGAGAGAGAGAACAAGAGCCTGGCAGGGCGCGGTTATCGAGGCCGGAAGACGACATTCCGATCCGCCGCGACGGATTTGCGCCCGTCCTTGAGTTTATCAAAACTGGGAGGTTTCGCCCCGGCATTTCATGAGCACGCGTGACCGCGCGCCGCCGGGGTCAATGGCGGTTCAGAAGCTTCCCTGCGGTGGGCAGGAACCTCTTATGAACACCGAACTTTTTCATAAATTACATATAGCTATGCCAACCCGTGGATTCAATCTCTCCAACGGCTCCGATCTCCGATAGGCGCGAAAGCGCCGATGCCCCTCTCAACCCAGTGCCTGTGGTTGAAGCGCGCGTCTTACGCCGATTGACCTATAGCAGATGAGTACTTACCTCCGCAGTATCTCAGGTGACGCAGTTGCACTTCGAGTTCTTCTTCTGACCCGCCCGCTTCCCCCGATGGCGTAGGCGCAAGCGCCTCCGATCCCATCCGGGGATCCTCGATTTTCCGAAGTACAATCGCGACGTCAGATCGTTGGGGGGCAAGGGCATGACCAATATCCAGGATTTGCAGAACATCACCTACGGACAGGACCGGCATGTCTGCGCGTTGCAGACCGCCTGGCCCGGTCCGTTGGCGCTTGACGGCCGGCGCCCCCGCACTGTTGCACGCGCCAACTAGCACCGCGGCAGCCGCCCCACCCCGATCCGCGATGTCGCCCGCTCGAACCTCAAGGAGGTATGAAAATGCCCGATACCAGATCTCGACCCCAGGCCGCGCCCAAGCCCAAAGGACGCAGGCCCCGCATCGTGATCAACGCCGACGACCTGTCGCATATCGAAGCCCTGGCCGAAGGCGCGATGGATCGCAACCCGGCGCTGGCCGACCGGCTTTTGGAAGAGATCGCGCGCGCCCGTATCGTGCCGGCCGCCAAGATGCCGCTCAACGTGATCGGGATCGGCAAATCCGCCACCTTTCGCGACGAGACCACGGGCCAGGAACGCACCGTGACGCTGGTCTATCCCGAGGATGCAGACATCTCTCGCGCGCGGGTGTCGGTGATGACCCCGATCGGCGTAGCGCTTCTGGGGCTGGCCGAGGGGGCCGTGTTCCACTGGAACACGCGGGGCGAAGAGCGGCGCATGCTCACCGTGATCCGCGTGTCCGATCCCGCCGCGCCCGAGAGCGCGTGATCGTCCCCCGCGCCGCGTGATCTTCCTGGCGGCGGTGCCGAGGCGCCGCCGCTTGGGAAAAACGCCCCTGCAAACTATCGCTTGGGCGCAGGGCGAAGCTCAGCATATCGCCTTGCAATCAGGAAGGGATGAAATCCTCCCGCAAGGTCAGCCTGGTGCGGTCCGATTGGGCAGGAAACCGCCAGGAGACCCAAGCAATTGTAGAGCGCGCTGAGCCTGTTCATCTCGCGTTTAAAAGGTCAGATCGTGGTGGCTGGCCCGGACCATGAGCAATTCCGCGCTCTGCTGGAGCAGGGTATTTGAGGTCGAGCCAAGCAACAGAAATTGCCCGGTGCGGTGTTCGGCCGTGGGGCGGGCGATCTGCGCTCCGGGCGCACAGAAGCGCCCCGGTATTGACTGGACCTCGTCGATCACCACCAGTTTGCCCAACAGCTCGTCGAGATAAACATCGGGCTCATCAAGGATCTGTCGGTCCGCGGTGCGCGCCATGTCGGAATAAAAGGTCTCCCGGATCTCTGAGAGATCCAGCCCGAGCGTCGTCTCACCAACCCGGCGTGGCCCGAGAAGGGCAACACCCGCCTCGGCATGCATCTGCCCGAGATAACCGGCGGCCCCGGATTGCGAGGCCGCCGATATTGCTTCAGATGAACTGGAAATCGCTGGCGGTCAGGGCATCGGCACCGATCCCGGCCAGAGTGATCTCGGTACCGCCGAAGGCGATCACCGCGCCCGCGTCGCTGTCACTGATGCGATGGGCGAGGTCGCCATAATCGTCGATGCCGCGCGCCCGGATCTGGAGCAGATCTTCGCCCAGGGAGAAATCAGTGATCGTGTCGGCACCGCTGAAGCCATTGAACAGGAACACATCCGCATCCGCGCCGCCGGTGAGCAGGTCATCCCCAAGGCCTCCTTTCAGCACATCGCGCCCGGCCCCGCCATCGAGGGTGTCGGCCCCCCGACCACCCTGCAGCGTGTCGTTGCCCGCACCGCCAAGGCCGACATCATCGCCCGCTCCCAGCCGGATCACGTCATTTCCACCAAGCCCCGAGACGAAATCCGTATTCGCCCCGGTGAAGAAGCGCTCGTTGCCCGCGTCTCCGATCTCGAAATCGACGCGCCCGCGCCCGCCGTCCCCGTTCAGGATATCCGCCGGCAAGAGCACCCCGTCGAGCACATGGGCGATCCCGTTCGTGGCCGCGATATCGGTTTCGATCAGCGCCGGATCGCCGATATCAGGGTCCGCGTCGACGAGGCTCACCCCGTCCACGCCCAGAGGTGCACCCAGAAGGGTCGGAATGCTCTCGGCCGACAGCACCGCGTCCGACCCCAGCGCTTCGGGCACCACGTGGTAGAGCAGGATATCCTGCAACAGCGGGATCGGATCCCCGCCCCCCGACAACAGGGTCAGCGCCTCGACGATATGGGCGAAGGCCGCGCCCTCGTCCTCCCCGTCAAAGCCCAGCGTCTGCGCCAACCCGATGAAAGCCGCGTCATTGGGCGCAAACACGGTCAGGTCGGCCTCCGGATCGTCCAGCGCCCCGACCAGCCCCGCGGCCTGCACCGCGTTCAGCAGAAGGTCGAAATCCGATTTGTCCCCGTCGAAAACCCCGCCACTGGCCGCGACGATTCCCGCAAGGGTCTCGGTCGGCGCGGGAGGCTCATTGCCCGGAATGTCGATCGGCAAGAGAACCCGGTCGATCGCCTGGATCGTTCCGTTTGAGGCCGCGATGTCCGGGATCACGATGTTCGGGTTCGCCACATCCGGCTCGTTATCGACCAGTTCGGTGCCCTCCGATCCGAAGGTGGCCCCGGGCAAGAAGGTCCCGACCACCTCCAGCGCATCGATCTCCGCCGCCGTCTTGGCGCCCGCCGAGACGTGATAGAGCAGCACATCTGTCAGCAGAGGGATCGGATCGCCCCCGCCCAACTCGGTCAGGCTGGCGACAAGGCTGGCGAACACTGCATCCTCGTCCCCGGTGTCGCCGGCAAAGCCCAGATCGACCGCCAGTTGGGTGAAGGCCGCGTCCGTCGGCGCGAAGACGGTGATGTCCTTCAGTCCCTGCACCGTGCCAACGAGGTCGGCTGCCGTGAGCGCCTTCACCAGCAGGTTGAAATCATCGGACCCGGCGGCAATCGCCACGATATTCGGCAGCTTCGTGGAAAATCTGGTCATGGGTGGTCACTCCTTGTCGCGGTTTCGCTGTCGTCCGGGTCGGCTTCGGCGGGCGTCCGTGGACGCCCGGAGGCACCCTGTGAAATCGGACCTGTCATGCCCCCTGCCCTCCCAGCGGAACGCCCAAGATAGGGCGTGTGTGCAATTTTCACACTTCGGAACCTATAGCTGCGTCAAATTGGGTCAAGTTAACTGTGGAAAATTATCACACGAAGTTTATCCTCTCCGTCCATGGAGCAGGACAGTCAACGGTTTCTGAAGGTCATGCGGGGCCTGATGCGCCCCATCGTGCGCACGCTGATCGCCCGGGGGGTGACCGCGCCAGCCTTCTACAAGCTCCTGAAATCGGTCTACGTGGAAATCGCCCATGACGCGTTCCGCATTGGCTCCGAGCCGCCCACCGACAGCCGGATCACCCTGCTGACCGGGGTCCACCGCCGCGATGTCCGCGCAATCCTGTCCCAGGGCGGCGAGCGCTGGGAAAGCGCCCGGGCCAAATCGGCGATGTTCGCCACCGTGCTCGGTCAGTGGATGGCCCGAGCCGACTATCGCGACGACACCGGCGCGCCGCGCCCCCTGCCCCGGACCGCCGAGAGCGGCCCGAGTTTCGAGGCGCTGGTGCGTGCGATCAACACCGACATCCGCCCGCGCACCGTGCTGGACGAACTCTTGCGCCAGGGCCTTGTGACAGAGGACGCGGAGGGGCGCCTGCGGATCTCGGACACCGCCCGGCGCGGCCCGGCCTCTGATGCGGACCGGCTCGTGTTCTTCGCGGCCAATGTGGGCGACCACATCGCCGCGGCCTCGGAAAACCTGATGGCCGAGGACCCGCCCTTTTTCGAACGCGCGGTGTTCTACAACCGCCTTCCGAGCGAAGCCGTCGACCGGATCGAGGACCGCGCCCGCACCTTGTCCCAGGACCTGCTGGAGACCCTGAATGCCGAGAGCCTGAGCCAACGGGCGGCCGACACAACCCCGGAGGACGGAACCGAACGGTACCGTCTGGGGATCTATTTCTACCGCGAGGCGGACACACCCGCCCAAGAGCCGACGAGGGATGACGGTGGTGACAAGAACTAGGCGCCACATATTGGGGCTTTTCGGGGCCACGCTTTGCTCGGCCTCCTGCGCACCCGCCATCGTGTCCCGCGACCCGAACGATCCGTTCGAGGGCGGGATCGGCGGGACCGGGATCGTCGGCACGCTCACCGGGTTCGGCAGCCTGCGGATCAACGGGCTGCGAGTGCGGCGCGACGGGCGCACGCGCTACCGGACGCCCTACGGGATCACCACCGGCGAGATCCTCGCGCCGGGCCATGTGCTGACCATTGCCGCGATGCGGGACGCTAGTGGCATCCTCGCCCGCGAGGTGTCGGTCGATTTCGCCCTCGTGGGGGTGTTGCGCGAGGACGCCGGGCGGCTGTCGGTCAATGGCGTGCCCCTGATGGATCCGGTCGCGGCCCGGGGTGATGGCGCGCCCGGAACCCGGGTCGCAGTCAGCGGGCTATGGACGGCCCAAGGCCTCCGCCCCAGCCGGATCGACCCCGCCCCCACCGGCACGCAGGACCTGATCGCAGGGACAGTGGGGCGCAGCCCCGACGGCACCGGCACGATCGGCGGTCTCCCGATTTCCTCCGCTGCGACCCCCCCGGCTTCCGGCGCTTATGCCACCGCCTTCGGGCGCGCGAACACCGAGCGTTTCCTGGCCGAACGGGTTCATTCGGGGCGGTTCGCACGTCTGTCCAACCTGCGCCTCCTGTCGGTTGAAGGCTATCTGGAGCCCGCCCCGAGCGCGCCGGGTCTGCGGATCGCGGGACTGGGCCATAACTTCGCGACAGATGTGCGCGCGGCGGCAATCGGCGACCGGCGCGCGCTCTACTTCGGCCGCTACACGGGCCGGTTCGCCGCCGCGCGCGGGTATCTCTTGCCCGAGGATGCCACGGCCCGCGCCCGCCTGCTACGAAACGGGATACAGGCGGAGTTTCCGGGCCCTGTCCTTGACCTGTGAGCTTCGCGAAAACGGCTCTGCGCAGTGGCCAAGGGCAGAAATCCTCCCACCCCCTGCTCCCTCATGGACGCCAGCGACCTGCGCGGGGCGTCGAACCTGCTTCACCTGCGGCGCTCCCACCGCAGATATCGCTCCACTGGTTTTCGCCGGTGGGAGGGCCCGGTAACTCAGCCTAGATTTCGGCCCAAGGAGCGAGGTGTGACCGCGGGCAGATGGGTATTCGTTGCCATGCCCCCAAGCTTGAGGAGCGTGATCTCGGTCTGTCAAAGCCGGTTCTATCGGGTCGTCTTGTCACTTGACGCGTTGGCGGCGAACAGATCAACCTGGGCCCGGCTAGTGATGAAGTCTTGGAACTTGAAGACGCGCTAGGCGCAACCCTCTGGCACGAGATACTGTTCCCTGTCCGCGAACTGAACGGCCATCCGCGCCGACGTGCGCGCGTTGACCTTGTAGAGCATGGGTCGTCCTCACCCGGTCGAAGTTGTCGACATGGGCATGGGCGGCGCCCGAGAACTCCTTGTTCGCGGAGACGAAGGCGTAGCGGGCCAACGCGTTGCGCTGTACGACGCTACCCGGCTCGGTAATGTAGCCGGCCCACATCCGACCGCGCCGGCGGTCCTCCGTGAAGCGAACTTCCTCAGCGTGACTAAAGCGGTCCTGCGCGTTCAGGAAAATCCAGAGCGACCGCGCGTGCGGGTTCGCGAGCCCGCCGAGGAGGGCAGGATCCTCGGCCACGCTGTAGATCGCGGCCTGCCCCGGCTCGTCGGACAGGGCATGGACGCGCTCGGCGTCGTTCGAGATCCGGTCGCGCTGGACGCGGGACATCTTCTCGATGGCGCCGAGAAGCGGCCCGGAGAGTTCGGCGTCCGATGCGGGCCAGTCGAACTCGGTGGGCAGGCCGATCTCCGGCCGGTCGAAGTATTCGCGCAGCGCCTCGCCGGGCGTCTTGCGAAGGAAGGCGGACAGTGCAGTCGCCATGATCTCTTTTCTGGCGTTTCCCTGTATCGGCTGATCTGCTAATCAGCGTATATCGCTTCAGAGAGGAGACAATCGAAAAAATACGCACTTCCGCGGATTCGCGATCAGGGGCCGAAGAGCGAGGGCTGTCCGCGTGCCGAAGTGATCAGGTTCAGCTTCAGCAGCCTGATGCGAGCGGCCTCTTCGGAAACCGCGAAACGCTCCATGACCATCTGGATCAGCCGCGCAGCATGCTCCGTCGAAACATGGATATCGCTATGCAGCTCGCGCGGGCTGCAGTAGTCGGACATGAGGCGACGGACCGGCGTGGCCGGCATCAGCAGCGCGCCGCTGATATAGCCGGCCTGCCATTCCATCCAGTCCGACTGCGGGGCGTCCAGGATATTTTCGCGCTTGGAGAGCGCCTTTTTGGCGTTCACGCCGCGCTCGAGCAGGTCGCCGTTGGCAAATTTCTGCGCCCAGAGAGGCCCGTGAAACTTCACGTGCCCGAACTCATGGGTGAGCGTGGTGCGGAAGCGATTCTCGCGCCGCTCGTCGGCGGCGATGCGTTCCGAGATGGAGACCTTGGGCCCCCGGTCGGGGAAGAACTCGGTCACCCCTTCGACATCTGCGCCGTAGGCGAACAGGTCGGCGTACGGGTCGAGGCCCGCGTCGTGCATCTCGATCAGCACGGTCAGGTCGTCGGTCTCCACGGGATAGTCGACCTTTCCGTGGCGCTTCATCAAAAGCTCACGGATCAGCCGCTCGCATTCATCGTCGAGATCCCGCTCGCGGTAGAAGGGTCGCTCGGCAAAGCGGCCCGTGTTGTCACGGATCATCTTCACCATGCGAACCTCCTTACTCTTTCAACGTCTTCCTGAAATTGGCGAAGGCCTCGACGACCTTGTCCGGGGTTGACGCATCCGGTCGCAGATCATCCGGCAGCCGGCCTGCGAGTGCGTACAAGTAGTCCTCCGGAATGTTCAGGATGCCGGAAAACTGGCGGATCAGGTGCCCCGAGCTGGGGCTGCGCCGATCGTGCTCGATGTCGTTGAGGTACTGCGGGGATATCGACCCGCCGCCCTCTTCCTTCATCACGCGCGCTGCGAGCTCCTTCTGGCTGAGACCGAGTGCCTTGCGGGCCTTCGAAATCGCCTGACCGAAGGTCACACCGTCGGCGGACATGGCCGGTTCATCGCTTCATCTCCCTGTCAATCCGCTTGTTCGCGGATTTGCGAGTTGTTACTCCTTATCCACAAGGGGATCAACAGTGAACCGGACTCGCGACCAGCGGGCAGGGAAGAGGGAAAGGTGTGCTGTGGGTTGCAGGACCGCGGACTTCTTGATCAGCAGATGTCGCCAAGAAGCTGGGGCGCCGCCCTTCATTGGGCTCATTCCGCTAGATGAGACAGCGCAAGAGCGAGCCGTTGAGCGCACGCGACAGTTCTTGGGCGGTCGGCCCGACAGGCTGCAAGCGTTGTTCCGCGGATTTCCAAGCCTCGCGGCATGGCTTGTCACCCATTCGCTAAGCGAAGGATATGGAGACGCCGGCAATGCGGTATACCCACACATCGCTGACGTTCTCCAAGTTCCGCTAGATTTCCAGCCGCATCGCAAGGTGCTGTTCCGCTCATTCTGTGCGGTTTGCGACCGGTTCGGGTTACCTACCCGAGGCTTAGATCGCGATGTCGACGTCTACCTTCTTCATGCCGGCGTAAGCCAAGCGCAGCTTCCACACCTGATCGACGCGTTTCTGAGACAGGAAGCAGCTTTTGGCCCGCCCCCTGTCGAAACGACCGTTCTGCTCAACCGCTGGGAAGACGATGCACTGTATTTTCTCCCTCCTGCGGTCAACGTGCTTCGCCGTGCGATCCTCTGGGACGAGACTGCGTGGCATGCAGCCCTGTTTGCACGGATACGCCAAGACCCGGAGGCCTTCGTCCCCGCAATCGAGTTCGAGAGATCTTTCAAGGAAGTCTTTGACCAAAGACTGAAAGAAACACGGCCAACATTGAGCAGAGGAGGAAGCGAGGCGCTGGCACCGAGGCCGCGGCTCCATTGGCAATCTGGTGGGCTTGTATTGAGATTGCCTCGAAGCGAGGGGCGAATTCGCCTCTGGCTCGATGGCGCGCAACGACCGCGCCGTTTGCGCGGAGGTGAGGACTGGACACTACCTCAGCCCTGGCCCCGCGAGCTCCGTTGGGAAGTCTCTGGCCAGACCGGGGAACTCGAGCTCCTCGCTCAAGGGGGATGTGCCGCGTTCGACAGGATCACCGGTCACTATCTGCGCGAGATCCCACGGGGTTCGGTCGATATCGAACTAGACTCAACGGACATCGTTCTCCTCGCGCGGACGCCATTCTCGATAGCAGGCGAACCCGCTCTTGAACCGGAAGCCGATAGTTTCGTCGGCTTCGCAGTACTCGGGCCGCGCCCCTTAGTGCTCGAACTTGACGGCCTGCAAACGGGTCTCACGGCCCGTCCGAGAAGACGCCTTTGCTTGGCAGGAGACGAAATCGCAAGCGGACCACGGGGCGCACTTCATGGGCGTTCTGCACGCCTTCGGATCGAAACTGGATTGGGTCGCTCCGAGACACGAGCGGTACGGTTCACTCTCGGCTTGCAGTCGCGCCTCATCGGGGTACCGATTTCAGATGACGGTTTTGGTGATGTCGGATGGAAGAGGTGCTCGCTGGCTTTGCGGAGGCTGAGGCAGCAGACCCTGTGCGGCTCCGGATGGAACTGATGGCGCCAAGCGCCGATGGTGCCGCCTCTCATGCGTCCGGGATCGCGCTTGCCGCATGGGTGTGGCCTGGCTTCAGCGGCTCAGACGGCATCGTGTTCCATAGCGAACGCCAAGTCCGCAACCTAGTCCAGGATGAATGCCTCCACGTCGGTCGTGATGACCAGGGGCGTCTATGCCTTGAGCCCGGCGGCGGATACAGCGTCGCACGGGTCGTATTCGAGATCGAAGGCGTACATGTTCCTTTCGATCTGCCTTGGCCCGATGTCACCGTATCAAGGCGCCGTGCTGAGGGAAGTGTCGCCCAGCTTCCGCATGGCACGCGGCTCTCGGTTGGTGAAGACGACCGCTTCGATACGATCAGCATCCGATGCCCTGACCAGAAGGCACAGCTGATCATTCGTGGAAGACGCGAAGAACGGCCATTCTATGGGGGGCTGACACGCAGTCTTGCTGTGCGGGATCTTCTGGCTCCCGCCTCCGATGAACGTGTGTTGCTTCAGCGCGGAAACGGATCGGAAGTCCTGCTATTCGAACTGGTCGCGGCACTGGCGCCGCAGGCAATCAACCTCCTGCCCGCTCGCAACGCGATCCGACTGCAGCTAAAATTCGGAGATCCGGTCGATGCAGTGGCGGTCGAGGTCGAGAACGAAACGGGCGCAGTCGTTTTCGCCGAAGCCGCCCTACGGCATCGGCCGGTGGCGACGCGTCGGCCAGACTGGTTCCATGCCGAGTTAAACGACAACGACGCGCACGGCCTCGAACTGACCCTCGATGCCGATTGGATTGATGACGGCCCCTGTCTCGCCCGGCTCTTGATCCGACCCGAAGGACGCGATGGTTGGCGACCGCTGCGCAATTCGCGCGGCGACAGTTTCGCCGTCGCCATTGCCAACCCGGCGGCAGAAGGATTCGTGCAGGACGGAGAGCTTCAGCGTCGGTTCGAGGCTCTCAGCCGCTGGTTGTCGGATTGCTACGCAGCAGAGTGCTGGCCAACGCTGGAGCGCACATTGGTGCCACGCTGGCAGGAGCTCGGCTGTCGGCTGCGAGAACTTCGTGGTGGCGATGGAGCAGTTATGCGAGCGGCCTGCTTGCCGCCTCCCGACCATGCGGCACCCGACTGGGTGCCGATCCTCCACCCTCTGCAGTTCGCTCCGGATCTATATGCTGCAGCGCCGCAGGCATTCGCCGCTCTGGCGGCATCCGTTGATCCGGATGTCGCCGAGATGGCCGCGCTCGCCACGCTCAATACAGCGCGCCTACACCCGAACTCCATCACCGATCTGCACGCAACCGCCATTTCCATGACCGCGTTGTGACGATTCAAACCGTCGATGACAGGCCGAGGGTCAATCTGAGATGGGACGTGACCGCGGGCATCGACAATTTGATGTCTCCTGACCTGAGACCCGACTCTCCTCCGGATTTTCGGAGAGTCCGCAGGTTGATCTCTGAGGCTACGCGGCGCGCATTTCCAGCCCCTTCTTTGCCACGAACTCGACGGGCGGAATGTTCCCCAGTCCTGAGTGAGGGCGATGGTGGTTGTAGTCGTGCTGCCATGCCCGGATCTGCTCGCGGGCATCGGCCAGAGACGAGAATAGCGACTCGTTGAGAAGCTCGTCCCGGAAGCGTCCGTTGAAGCTTTCGACGAAGCCATTCTGCATGGGCTTTCCTGGCGCGATGTAGTGCCATTCGATGCCCGTGCGCTGGCACCAGCTCAGGACAGCCACCGAGGTCAGTTCCGTTCCATTGTCCGAAACCACCATTGCAGGCTGGCCGCGGCGCAACATCAACGCATCGAGCTCGCGCACGACGCGCAGGCCAGAGAGCGACGTGTCCGCCACCAAGGCCAGGCACTCCCGGCTGTAGTCGTCGACCACGGCCAGAACGCGGAACTGTCTGCCATCCGTCAGCGCATCGCTGACGAAGTCCAGGCTCCAGTGCTGGTTGGGGGCATCTGGCACCAGCATCGGCCAGCGTGTCCCCAGAGCCCGCTTTCGGCCGCCCCGGCGGCGCACTTGGAGCTTCTCCTCGCGATAGAGCCGCCTGAGCTTCTTCAGGTTCATCATGATCCCCTGCCGTTCCAGCATCACGTGGATGCGGCGATAGCCAAACCGCCGCCTCTCGGCCGCGACAGCCTTCATGGCGGCCCTCGCTTCGGCATCGTCAGGCCGCACGCTGCGATAGCGCACGCTCGACCGATCCACGGCCAGTGCCTTGCCCGCCCGTCGCTGGCTCACTCCGTGGACTTCCACAACGTGTGCCACCGCTTCCCGCCTGACGCCGGGCGCTACCACTTTCGCGAAGTGACATCCTTCAGTATCGCATTGTCGAGCATCGCTTCGGCCAGCAGCTTCTTCAGCTTGGCGTTCTCGTCCTCGAGCGCCCTCAGTCGGCGCGCGTCCGATACCTCGAGGCCGCCGAACCGCGCCTTGTATTTGTAAAACGTTGCCGTGCTGACCCCGTGCTTGCGGCAGACATCGGCCGTCGTCATTCCGGCCTCCTGCTCCTTCAGCATCCCGATGATCTGCTCTTCCGTGAACCTTGATCGCTTCATTGTCCGTCTCCTGGTTGGGCGGACTCTACCTCAAACTGGAGGAAGAAGCGGCTCTCAGGTCACTCACTCGAAGGAATGCAGTGTCTTCATCGAGGAGCGCTGAGCCCAACTGCTCATGTGGAAGCACGAAGGACTTCGGCCCCTCTTGCTTCCACAGTGCTTCCACGGCGGCTGGAAACGCAAACGCCGCCCCGGAGGGCGGCGCATAAGCGTTTGGAAACGAGTAAAAATTTGGTTGCGGGAGGGCGCAACCACCGTTGTCGAACTCGGCTAGTTTGTCGTATTTCCGGAAGAAATAGCTGAACAGCTAAACTGGGTTGGCGCTGTTCCCGTGTCAAATGTGGGTTGCGGCTGGACCCCGAATTTTGAACAGCTAAACTCAGGCGTATCCGCTCTCGTCGGCGTTGTCGGTTGCGGCTGGACCCCGAATTCTGAACAGCTAAACTCTCGGCAAACCCGCCGAAATTCACCGCCACGTTGCGGCTGGACCCCGAATTCTGAACAGCTAAACTCGCTCTTTCCCGTTACCGTCTTTCTTTGTGTTGCGGCTGGACCCCGAATTCTGAACAGCTAAACTCTATTCAGCCGCGAAAGGCAACGCGGCGGTGTTGCGGCTGGACCCCGAATTCTGAACAGCTAAACTGCGCTCACACGCGCAGGCGAGGGCGGCTTTTTTGCGGCTGGACCCCGAATTCTGAACAGCTAAACTGGCGCCGTTCAGCAGGAGGGCGCGAACTCCGTTGCGGCTGGACCCCGAATTCTGAACAGCTAAACTTACTCCTTTGTGGGCGCGGATGCCCGATGTGTTGCGGCTGGACCCCGAATTCTGAACAGCTAAACTGCAGGCATGGCGTGAGCGCGCGACGTGCAGGTTGCGGCTGGACCCCGAATTCTGAACAGCTAAACTACTTACGTCAGTCAGGGCGATGTTCGTCAGGTTGCGGCTGGACCCCGAATTCTGAACAGCTAAACTCGGTACGAGGATACACGCGCCAACGTTCAAGTTGCGGCTGGACCCCGAATTCTGAACAGCTAAACTTTTCGATATGTGTGGAGCCTTCGCCAACGGTTGCGGCTGGACCCCGAATTCTGAACAGCTAAACTCGGTTGCGCGTAGCACCGGGTTGCGATTTCGTTGCGGCTGGACCCCGAATTCTGAACAGCTAAACTCATGTCAGAGTGCAGGCGCGGATGGGTTCAGTTGCGGCTGGACCCCGAATTCTGAACAGCTAAACTCTTTCAGATCAGCTACGAGCTTTTGTGCGGTTGCGGCTGGACCCCGAATTCTGAACAGCTAAACTTACAACAAGCTGCGGGAGATGGCCAAACACGTTGCGGCTGGACCCCGAATTCTGAACAGCTAAACTAACGGTATCAACGCGCCGAGTGGTAAATGTGTTGCGGCTGGACCCCGAATTCTGAACAGCTAAACTGTGGCTGACGGGCGGGACGCCCACACGCTTGTTGCGGCTGGACCCCGAATTCTGAACAGCTAAACTCTTGCCCCCCGAATGTCGTGTCTGGACGCGGTTGCGGCTGGACCCCGAATTCTGAACAGCTAAACTTGTTCCTTTTCCAAGCCCCTGAAACAACAGTGGTTTTGGAAGAGGACAAGTGAGGCAATCTGGAAAAAATTCATCAAAAAAGCGCAAGCTGCTCTGGATTCTTCCGAGCCGCCCTTCGGCCCTGATCCGAGAAGTGGACGATATCACGGTATTGGCGGTCCGTGAAGTTCAGGACCTGGATGTCGCCTTTCTCGGGCAGGTTTCGTTCGATCCGGCGCACGCGGGTCTGGAACGCCTCCTTGCCGTTCACGAAGCGGGCGTAGACCGAGAACTGGCTCCGCTCGAACCCTTCATCCAGAAGGAAATTCCGGAATGCGGTGGCGGCCTTGCGCTGGGACTTGGTGTCGGTGGGCAGGTCGAACATCACGAGTATCCACATGATCCGGTATCCAGAGAGAAAGGCGGGGGCGTCGGTCATGCGCCGAGGCCTGCAAGGGTCAGCGCATCGGGCGGTGCAGGCAGGGCGAGATCCAGCGTTCCGGACTCGAAGCTCTGACCGAGAGAGATGGCAAGCTTGCCGAGCGCGACGGAAACCGGGGTGAGGCTGTCGCCGAGGGGCAGGTCCAGCGCGATGAGCCGCGCTAGGGACTGCTTGGCCGCGGGATCGACCTGGGGTCCGTTACGGGCGGCTAGGCCGCGCACGCAACAATCGACGAGCGGGCGGAACGGCTCCATCAGGTCGTCGGCCAGGGCAAAGGCGTTGCCGCGGTTCGAATGGTGCAGGCCGATGGTCGGGTGCAGCCCTGCGGCCACGACCGCACGGGCGGTGGCGGCGCGCAGCACCGTGTAGCCATAGTTCAGGAGCGCGTTGAGGTCGGGGGCGGTGCGGTCGCGGCGGAACTCGGTGCCCATCATTCGGGGCCAGTAGAGACGCGCGGCCTGCGCCTCGACATTGGTGGCATCGCCGCTGGTCACCTTGCGCGCGAGCATGCCGACGGGGGCATGGGGTTCGCCCATGGCCTCCAAGGCGGCGGCCTGCATGGCGATCTTCGCGATTACCGTCTGCTTCCAGGCCTGTTTCACGAGCGGGGCCCTGGCCTGCCACTGTGCCCGCAGGCGCGCGCCCTGGGCATGGTGCCCGTCGAGCGGCATGAGGACCGAGCGCGGCGCGTGGTTGGCCCCGCAGAGCACGACCGGCGCCCCGCGATCCGCCAGCTCGGTCAGAAGGGAGGTGGTCCAGGTGGTGCCATGGGCGTGCACGATGACGCCCGCGATCTGGTCCAGGGGGATACGGCCGATTTCCCGGGCGCCCTCGCTGACCTTCAGGAAGCCCCGGTCACGCGAGAGATGCCGCCCATCCGTGGCGATATCGACGATCTGGTCCATTGGCCATCCCTCCAAGCCGTTGGAAGCATGACATGTTTTTTCGATTCGTGCGACTCCGGCCTATATGGGCCTGGTTCCCCCGTCGCGAAGGCGGCCGATTTCATCGACGGATACGCGGCGAATTCCGGATGCGATCGCGGGCCGCGCGCCGATTTGAATCCATTTGAACGGGTCCGATTTGTCGTTGTTGCGTGTATCGGCGTTCGCCTCATTGTGCGGGACAATAAACAAGCCGTTTGCAATGTCCATTTTTTGGACATGTCCGACGACCCGTCGACCGTCCCGTTCCAAAGCCACCATGTCCCCCTTGTGCACACGCAAAAGACGCTTGGCCGCAGGGTGAGGACGCTTCTCGCCTTCGAGGGTATGGGCCTCGAAACTCGTGATGACCTGTGCTTCGATCTCTCCGTCCGGAAGTCGCCAGATCTCGAACAGGTGGTTGCTGCCGCCCTGGTAGGCCTTGATCGGGTCCTGCGCGGGCACGGGAACGCGCGCCTGCGCTTGCAGCGGCTTGATGATGCGCACCCGGCGGATGGCCTGATATGGGCCGGGCTTGGACGCGAAGTAGCGCAGGGCGTTCTCGAAATCCTTGCCGGTCTTGCCGCCAGTCGCCACGCGCAAGGCCTTTCGCAACTGCGGGTCGCGCACCTGGCCGCTTCGGCCCGGCTCATCCAGCAGCTGCGCGGGTTTCAAGCTCAGAAGATCGGTCCGGCTGGCAACGTGGATATCATCGACGATGGAATAGGCTGTCTCCTGGTGCAATTGCCCCGCGGTGCTGTCCCGGCCCTGTTTGCGGGCCGCGTGGTCGATGCGCCCGTGATCCGCGCGGTGGCTGACGATGATCCGATCGAGCCGGACGCGCAGGTCGTCGCGGAAGCCTTCCCAGGGCGGGGGTGTGTCCCGGGCGATCAGTTCCGCGGACTGGCCGGCTGCCTCGCCCTGACCCGCAGCGCGGCTGATCCGGTTGAGCAGGCCAGGGTCGGTTGCGGCGATCACGGCGGCATCGATGGCGTGATGGCGGTGGTCGGTTCGGTTCTTGGCCTTTACCGCGCCGCGCCCGGCATCGCTAAGCAGAGAGTTCAGGCCCCAGTGTCTACGGAGCATTTCAGTAAACCGACCAGGCACCACCCAGACGTGCCCACCCTTGGTGAAGAGCGTGTCGAGGTAGCTGCGAGAGATCCGGGCGAGGTATTGCGTGTCCTTTAGCGCCCGATCGAGGAACCCGTTTTCGCCCTCGAACCGCGTCATAGCATCCGGGGCGAAACGCCAGCGCTTGTTCTCGGGCAGGTTCTTCAGGTTGGCGGCGATGGCGTGCCAGTGCGGGGTATCGCCCCAGGCCTGCCATGGGGTCTGGTTGCGCTTCTGCCGGTTGGCTTCGCGCAGGCAGAGCGTCCGGTTGGGGAAACTGTCGTCCAGCGTGCGCGAATAGGGCAGGATGTGATCCACGTCGCAGCTGCCGTCGAAAATCATGGCGGCCGAGATACGCGTGCCCGTGTAGGGGCAGAACCGGCGCATCGCATCGTCGGGGTTCAGATCCTCCCACAGCCGCAGGAGCATCCGGTTGCGGCCATTGTCTTCGATCTCCAGCTCTTCGAGCTTTTCGCTCCGCTTCTTCGCCGCCTCGGTCGTGTCGCGGATACGCTTGATGTCGGCGCGCTTCTGCTCTTCGGACTTCTTGAGATCGCGGGCAAGCTCCACGACGATTTGATGGGGCTTGCCATGGGTTTCAATGATCCTGTTCACGAGGCGGCGAAGCTGGTTCAGGCCAATATGAACCGTCGGATTGGTGATCCGGCCGAACCGCGTGATGTCGTCGTCGTCGGGGTGGTAGCTGCCGGGAATGACGTGGCGTTCGAGCACTTCGCCGTAATAGGGCAGGCGGTCGAAGCATTCGCCGGTCCGCCCGTCGGAATGGTGCCAGCCGCAGGCCTTGACCGCATCGGCGTAGGTCACCACGTCCGCCGTAAGCTGGTAGAGGATACGGGTCGTCGCGGTCAGGCCCAGCCGTCCGTAGCCATCGGGCAGGGGGGCATGGGCCGTCGCCTCAGCATGCGCGCGGTCGAGCCCGTGTGCCTCGGTCAGCCAATCCACCAAGGCGGCATGTTCGGCATCGCTCTGCACTCGGCGGATGCGCGAGATCACCTCCCATTGGGCATCGGCATCAAGGATGGACCAGCGCGGGCCGAAGCGGTCCGGATGGGCAGGGCTGGCGCGCAACGGGTCGCAGGCGATGGCGTCTCGCACGCCGGTTTCCAGGGTGAACCGCTCACCATCGCGGAGTTTCAGAACCTTCGCCAGCGCGGGCAGTTTCAGGACCATCGACGAAAGCGATTTCGTCGGCTTCTTGTTGTCGAGCGCGTGGATGACCTGGTCGCGCTCTTCCCGCGTCAGGGGACGAGCCTCGCGCCCGTCCGCCGTGACACGTAGCTGGTTGACTGTCTCGTAGAGCACCCGGCGCTGTGTCAGGGGGTGCGCCTTGGGCAAGCGGGGGTCTTTCGGCGGAACCCCGTGATGGCCGGAGAAGAGGCAAAGCCCGACCTCGGGTTCTTTCAGGGGCCGCTGAAAGAAGATCTTTTCGAACAGCAGATCGCGCAGGGTCTCGGTCAGTTCCGGGTGATGGGCCCCCTGCGCGGCCCAGAGCTTGTGAAACTCCTCCTCCAGGTGCCGCCGGTCCGGGTAGAAATCATACCCGGCTTCTTCCTTGCCATCCGGCCCACCGCGATTGGCAATCGACAGGCGGGTGCGCACGCTGGGCACATGGCGCGGATCGGTCGCCTTCTGCCGGCGCTTGTGCAGGAACTCGCCATAGGTGCGGGCGCCGTTGGCCATCATCTCCATGTCGAGCCGCGCGGTCGCGTCCTTGATCTTGCCGCTTTCGTTGTCGCCCCGATCGGTCTTGCGGTTCGACTTGAAGCCCCGCCGCTGGTTGAGGTGAAACAGCGCGCGACCGAGATGGGGCAAGGGCAGGGGTTCGTCCAGCCCGGCGGCCCGCAGGGCGAAGGGATCAAGGGCTTCCAGCGCCTTCGCCTCGGCCGGGTCCGCGGGCATCAGGCCTGTCTCGGCAAGCACTTTCATCAGGGTGGCGCGCCGACGCAGATACCGGTCGCGGCGGCGGCGCATGGCACGGGCGGCCCGACGGTCCACGGCCAGCGATGCACCGGATTTCGGATCGCGCCCGTCGGAGAAGATACGCACGCCCCCATCCACGACACCGGTTATGCGGGCATCCGACCCGGCGCCGTCGGTTTCGTACAGCCACCAGCCGATTGAGCTGGTTCCTATGTCAAGGCCCAGGCGCATCGCTTATCTCCCTAATCGCCGAGAAGAATGCGAAGTGGAGGCGCGTAACGCAACTTGAAATTGTTTCCGGGCCGAGTTACTGTCTTTACGTTCAGAATTCGCGGTCGAGCCGTTAACAAGCTCGAAGAAGCACCACATTAAAACGCGTCCTGCGGGGCGCGTTTTCTTTTTTGCGCAGTTGAATGTTGGTCCACCGCTGCCGACGGCGTAATGAACTTACGTCAACCCTGATACCTTCGCATGCTTGTTTTAGGTCGCTGAGAAAAACTTTTTTCGCGCAGAATGCCCTTCATTTGCAAAGCAAATCCGGTTCAGCGAAAAAGGGAGGCCAGTCGCGGCTTAGCAGCCGGAGCCTCGTTTTCCGAACGGTCGCTTAATGCAGGTTTAGGTTCCGGCCATTAAGGTCGATGCGCGTGCTGGCGTGAGTTTGCTGGCATGCGGAAGACTTTGACCTGACACCAGCCCGCGAGGCTGGGCCGCAGGGAGCACTCTGGGCGTTTGCACGCCCGAGGGAGCACTCGATGACGATGGTCCGAATCTCGGAAGAGATCGGTGCACCTGTGCATTGAGTGAAGGCGTGCGCCTACACCACCTGACATTGTCACGAGCGGTTCCAATTGAGGAACTTATCGATGACGACAAGCACTGTCGCTCCCGAGGACCGTCTGTCCTCCCCTGATCTCTCTGCGCTGCTTTCTCTTGTGCGCCTTCTGGCGCGAGAGGCGGCACGCAATGACTTTGCAACTCGTTGCACGGGGAAGGCGGACCATGACTGATTGGCCGTTTCCGCCCAACGCCCCGTACCTGAGCGTCAAGGAAGTCGCGCAGGTTTTCCGGATCTGCCCGAAGACCGTCCGGCGCTGGATCGCGTCCGGTCAGCTCCCGGCCACGCGGCTGGGACGCGACTGGCGCATTGCCAGATCAGACCTGAGGGCGCTTGCCGCTGCTCGCGGAAAGACGGGTCTGGCCGATGTCCTCTAACGTCCTCTTCTGGGGCGGTTTTTCAGGCTGTCGGGAGAACGGATCCGACAACTTCGGCTTCAAAACCAAGCCCTTGGTTTCCCGAATGTCCGCAAGAGGGCCGCCATGGCCCCGAACGTCCCCCAATGTCCCCTACCCAATGATCAAAGAGGTATATCATGACCCACCATAGGTCTTTCAAACTGCCCACATCCCTGGCAGACATTCTCGAGGCCCTGGAGGCCCATCCTGATCCTGACCAGAAGCGCCAAAGCGCCAGGCAGTCAGCGATATCGCGCGTCTCCAAATATCTCCATCGCCCCCCATCGGATATTCCGACAGATATTCCGCAGCTCCGCCGCCTGCTCGAGACGTTGCATCCCGTCCGCTGTGGGGTCAAACCCAAATCGCTCAGCACGTTGAGGACCGATCTGGCCGCGGCGTTGCGGGCAACGGGCGTGTTGCAGGATCGCGAGACCGCCCAGCCTCTGACCCCGCCCTGGGATCGATTTCTGGCAAGCGTGCACTCCTCCCATCAAGTTTGGGGGCTGCACCGTTTCGCGCGGTATTGCAGCGCCCGGTCCATTCAGCCAGAGGACGTAAATACGGAAGTCGTCGAGGCGTTTCGCGCGGAGCTTGACGCCACCCTGCTGACCAGGGACCCGGACAAGCACGTCAAGTCGATGATCGACACGTGGAACCATGTGATCCGGAGGTCTGGACTTGATCTGCCGGTGTTGAAGCGCGCGCCCTCAACGCGCTACTTGGCACGCCCCCTCTCGGACTACCCGGCGAGCCTCCAGAAGGAGATCCAGGACTATCTCGACCGCGTCTCCCATAGGGATCTCTTCAGTGATGACGGCCCCGACAAACCCCTGCGCGAGACAAGCCTGCGCAATATCAAAGCGCATCTCAGACAGATTCTGGATGCGCTGATCTCTGTGGGCCATGAGCCGTCAGAGTTCACCCAGCTCGCCGAAGTGATCACGGCAGACAATCTCAAAACTGCCTTTCGCAAGATGAAGGCGAGGCGTGGCGGCGACGATATCCCTTCGGGGCTGGGCAATATCGCGGGAACCGCCATCGCCATCGCGCGGCACCATCTGAACGCGCCTGAGGAACAGATCAAGGCACTCAAGGCGATCCAAAAGCGGGTCGCAGGATCAGCGGTTGGCATGAGCTCCAAAAACAGGAAACGCCTTGCTCAGTTCAACAGTTGGGACAACCTCGAACAGTTGATAAGCCTGCCGAGTACATTGATGTCGCGCGCGCAAGAGCGGCCTCTCTCCCGCGACAGCGCGCTGGCAGCAATGCACGCTGCGGCGCTCGCTATCTTGCTAGGTTGCCCGATGCGGATCAAGAACCTGGCCGGACTTGACCTGGACAGGCACCTGCTCCCGCAGCGCTCCGGGACCCACACGCTCTACACGATCCGTATCGAGGGGGTAGAGGTCAAGAACAGTGAGCCCATCGAAGTCCGTCTGAACGCAGGCAGTTCCAAACTCCTGCATCGCTACATCATGCAATTCCGCTCGCAGGTTTCGCGCGCGGATGGACGCGCCCTCTTTCCCCGCATGAGCGATGGAAAGCCCCGTTGCCCCAGCAATTTTGGTGGCGAACTCACGCAACGCGTTCAACGGGAGACGGGCCTTTCGGTCAATCCCCACCTGTTCCGCCACGTCGCGGCCAAGATGTATCTGGAGGAGTGCCCGGGCAATTTCGAGGTTGTGCGCCGGTTGCTGAAGCACAAGCGCCTGCAGACCACGATGGATTTCTACGCGGAACTCAGCAACCAGTGGGCCCATGACCATTACGACAAGGTCGTGCTGTCCAAATGGAGGGGCAAGATCGATGTCTGACGCAATCCCGCTCGTTCTCCGTTTCTCTGACTGGCCTCAGGCGGATCGATCCGCCTGGGAGGACCTCTTCGCGGAAGGGGATATCTTCGACGGCACGGGGCCTTGCGCCAGCTGGTCGGAGGGCAGTCGCATCAAGCGGCGTCAGAGTTATGGACAGTGGCTTTCCTGGCTCGCTCGGCACCGCCCTGCCCTGCTCGAACATCCGCCCGCAGATCGCGTCACGCGAGATGCGGTGCGCGGGTTCATGGACGAACTTGAGGCGCGGGTTCAGATCGGAACGATCAAGAACCTGATCAATGACCTCTATGTCGTTACACGGGCGCTTCAGCCATCGACCGATTGGGGTTGGCTGAACACAGTGTCGAGGCGCCTGATGCACCGGGCAGATCGCAAAAGCCTGCCAGCAGCTCCGCCCCTCTCGGCCGGCGAGGTTCTCGCCAAGTGCCTCGCGGCTCTGGAGGAGGTCGAGACCTCCCGTCATACGAGCGAGATGAAGCGAGCGATCCGGTTCCGCGAGGCGCTCATGGTCGGCTTTCTGATTTCCCGGCCCGTGCGCCGCCGCACGCTGTTGTCCATGACCACGGATCGGCACGTCCGACGGGTTGGGACCGGCTTTGAGGTCCACTTTTCCGCCGAGGACATGAAGGACAAGAAAGACCGTTGGTTTCCGCTGCCAAAGGTCCTCGTTGGCCCCATGGAGGTCTATCTGACCACCTATCGGGTCAGGCTCTTGGGCGGTGCAGACACGAAGGCGCTTTGGATCAACCGATACGGGGGTGCCATCACGCCCGACGGTTTGTCGCGCCAGTTTCCCAAGGTCACCGAGCGCCTCCTCGGCCACGCACTGCGACCCCATGCGTTTCGCACCATCGCCGCGACCAGCATCGCCGAGCAGGACCCCGAGCATGTCAACATCATCCGCGACATACTCGGGCACGCGACCCTCGACATGGCCGAGAAGCACTATAACCGCGCCACTGGCCTGTCAGCCTGTTCCGAGTACCAGGACCTGGTTCAAGCGACGTTGAAGCGCCTCTCGGGGAAGCGGCCCAAAGTCCGCCAGACGTGACCGAGGCACCCGCCAGGTATCAATTTGATCGATTTTCCGTTGCAACGGGTTGCAATCGAAAGTGGAAGACAGGGCCCATCCCATGCCTATACTTGGATGGGCCCGTCTAGTGTACCAAACCGAAAGGCCCGACCCATGCGCGCCGCCATTTACGCCCGCTATTCCACGGATCTCCAAAGCGACAGTTCCATAGAGGATCAACATCGCCTCTGTGCCCGTTTGATCACCAGCAACGGCTGGAGGGAGGCCGAGACCTATTCCGACCGGGGGCTCAGCGGTGCGTCACATTTGCGCCCCGCCTACCAGCGTTTGCTGGAGGACGCGCGCGGCAACGCGTTCGATATCGTGGTCGCGGAAGGGCTCGACCGGATAAGCCGGGATCAGGAGCACATCGCGGCCTTCTTCAAACAGATGCGGTTCCAGGGCATTCCTGTGTTCACGGTGGCAGAGGGGGAGATCTCCGAGCTTCATATCGGCCTCAAGGGCACCATGAGCAGCCTGTTTCTCAAGGATCTCGCCCAGAAGACGCACCGGGGTCTGGAAGGCAGAGTGCGCAAGGGCAAGTCGGCCGGAGGCGTTACCTTTGGCTATGACGTCCTGCGTCAGATGCAAGCCGACGGGACCCTGGCCACCGGGGAACGGGCCATCAACCCGGATCAGGCCGAGGTCGTGCGCAGGATTTTGGAAGACTACAAGAATGGGCTCAGCCCGAGGGCGATCGCGAGCACCTTGAACGCGGAAGGTGTCCCAGGCCCTCGCGGGACATGGGGGGCCTCGACGATCTACGGCAACCACCAGCGCGGCACCGGCATCCTGAACAACGAACTCTATATCGGACGCCTCGTCTGGAACCGCCAACGCTTCATCAAGGATCCAGCGACCGGCAAACGCCAGGCCCGCCCAAACCCGCCAGACGCGTGGGTAATCGAAGACGTGCCACACCTGCGGATCGTGGACGAGGACCTTTGGGACGCCGTGAAGGCACGACAGCTTCAAACCCGGAATATGGCAATCAGTGACGGCATCAAGAAGCTCGGCCGGGCGAGGCGCGCCCGGCATCTGTTTTCCGGGATGCTCAAGTGCGGCCGCTGCGGTGGTGGCTTTGTTCAGGTTGGAAGCCAATTCTATGGCTGCGCAAGTGTCCGCAACAAAGGCACATGCGACAACCGATTGACGATCAGACGAGAAGACTTGGAGGCCCGTATCCTCAGCGGGCTAAAGGAGCAGCTTTTGCAGCCCGACCTTATCGCGGAATATGTCCGGGCCTACCAGGAAGAGTTCAATCGCCTTGCGGGGACGGTGCGCAAGGAGCGCGCCCAGAACGCGCGCAAACTCGCCGCCGTCAATCGACAGATAGACCAGATCGTCGATGCGATTGCCCAGGGGATGTTCCACATCAGCATGAAGGACAAGATGACGGCGCTGGAGGCGGAGAAGCTGCGTCTTGAGCAGGAGTTGCGCGAGACAGAAGAAGAGTCACCGGTCCTTATTCATCCCGGTCTTGCGGATCGGTATCGCGCACAGGTCGAGAGCCTGGAAGGGGCGCTGGCCGACCCGCAGAGATCAGTGGAAGCGGCGGATGCTATCCGCAGCCTTTTGTCGGAGATCCGTCTTGTTCCGGAAGCGGATGGCTTGACCATTGAGCTTGTTGGCGAACTTGCCGGACTTTTGGGTCTTGGGGGGATCCAGAATGCGAACGACCGCCCGAAGGCGGTCTGTTCGACATCAATGGTTGCGGGAGTAGGATTTGAACCTACGACCTTCAGGTTATGAGATCGCCTCTGAGCATTTCTACGGGCTGCGCTGAACTCCTCTGCTCTACCCTATCTTATTGAATCGAAGCATTTTTCATTGACCACTCGCACGCTGGCTTTCTACCTCTTGCGCACTGAAACGCCCCTCCGATCTTCCACCTTGCTTCCATGGATCGGGCCTGTTGCGGAGAGTTCGAATGCCAAAACTGACCAAGCGCCTTGTCGAAAGCCTAACCGTCGAAAGCCGTGATTACTTCGTGTGGGACGACGAGGTGAAAGGCTTTGGTGTCCGTGTCATGCGCTCCGGAACCCGCACTTATCAAGTCCAGTATCGCAAAGGCGGACGGACCCGTCGCGCCTCCATCGGTCGGCATGGAACCGTGACAGTCCAGCAGGCCCGGCAACGCGCCAAAGAGCTGCTTGGGGACGTGGCCAGTGGCGGTAACCCGGTGGAAGAGATCAGCCAGCACCGGCGCGCCTCAACCGTCGCGGCCCTCTGTGAACGGTTTTTCGAGGCTCATGTCATGGAGCGCTGCAAGCCAAGCACTCAGCGCGAGTATCGCCGATCTATCGACTTCTTCATTAATCCAGCCATAGGCACCTTCAAAGTCGTCGATGTCGAACGCCGCGATATCGCGGAACTGCACCACAAACTCAGAGACAAGCCATACCAAGCCAACCGAACGCTCGGTGTGTTGTCGAAGATGTTCAACCTGGCTGAAGTCTGGGGCCTTCGCCCGGATGGATCCAACCCTTGCCGCCATGTTCCCAAGTACCGCGAACGAAAACGGGAGCGCTACCTGAGCCAAGCGGAGTTGCGTCGGTTGGGCGAAGTGCTTGCTGACTGCGAACGGTCCGGTTCGGAAAGCCCCTATGTTGTGGCCGCGTTCAAGTTGCTGATCCTCACCGGCTGCCGCCTCGGAGAAATTCAGACGTTACGTTGGGACTACCTTACGCCCAACGGGATGGAACTGCCGGACAGCAAAACCGGGGCGCGGCGCATTCCTCTGCCATCAGCTGCCCGCGCAGTCCTGGACGCCCTGCCCCACGATCCCGGCAATCCCTATGTCATTGCGGGAAGGATTGAAGGCCAGCACATCACCGACTTGCAGCACCCTTGGCGGCGCATTCGCGATCTGGCGGGCCTGAATGACGTCCGGATTCATGATCTGCGCCATACCTATGCCTCAAACGCGGTATCGTCTGGGATGCCAATACAGATGGTGGGACGCTTGCTCGGGCATACTCAGCTTCAGACAACCATGCGCTATGCACACCTTGCGGATGATCCGGTGCGCAAGGCGGCAGAGGAAAACGCTGCAGCATTGAGTGAAGGGTTGGGACTGGGTTTGCGCGCAAGAACCACACCGCTACGCGTGGTCAAAGGATAGCAGGATGAGCTACTTGAATGGTCTCTTCGCGAACAAAGAGTTCCTTGCGCTTCTCCAGCTAGAAGAGATCAGAAAGCGGAAATACTTCTCCGAGGCTCTAAGCAGCTCAATAGAACGAGAGTTCGGAATTCCGTCAGATACCTCTTCCACCGTCTTTCTGAGCCTTGAATGCGGTGCGCTCCTTTATTGGAACCTGAGAAAACAGGATCATGCAAACAAGAAAACTGTGCGCAAGGACCTCGACCGTCTGACCCAAAAGGCATCGGAGCTCGCGGACATGCTGTCGATAATGACCGGCGAGGCTTGGCGGGCGATAGACAGCTTCCAACTCGCCCACGACCTTTCTCCAGCTCTGTATCCCGATCAGCGTGGTTCCAAATCTTCAGACGCGGAGGCCACACCACCGCGCCTTACCAAAGGGGATGTGGTCGATCTTGCTGCAAAGCTCTCCGCGCTCGCCGAGACAACAAAAATCGCAACAAGGATGGTCGGCAAAGGACGGGTGGGCCGACCTGAAGACGACGCGACGCTTCATCTGCTTCATGCAGCCTTTCAAGTATGGGAGGCCATTTTGCGCAGACCCTTCAAACTCGACTGGACAGGTGATTCCGAGCCGATCACCGATGCCGCTCGGTTCTGCGTGCGCATTGCCCAGGTGGTGGACCCGACGATCTCCTTCGGCCGCATCGCAAACGCGTCGCGCACGGTTCGCGAAAAAAGCATGGCTGTCAGCGACTTGGGTTTAACGCCCGAAATCATGAAACATTATCGCAAGCAGTTCGGATAGCGTCGCCCGGCTGCGCCTGCGTAACTCGTCGTCATTGATCCAACTAATGAGGACGAGACATGAGAGATCTCCTTGACCCTGAGCAATCCGGCCAAGCGCCCGCGTTCCTTGACGAAGTTGCGGTGGCCGACATGCTTTGCCAATCGGTGCGCACCATTCAGAAATGGCGTGTTACCGGGTATGGGCCCGCGTTCTACAAGCTCGGACGGTCGGTGCGGTATCGCCAAGACGAAGTTCTCGGCTGGGCGGACGCGCGCCGCAGAGCGCACACCTCCGAATGAGCGCAGCGCTTTCTTTCTCAGCATCTGTTGCCGCGTTCTCCAGGGGGAGTGGCCCCGGTGAAGTCTCAGTCCCGGAGGGACAGCCTCCGAGCGCAGATACGGTTGCGATAAGCAATGGTGCTCTCACCCTCTTATTCGGTTCGCCCGAGCGCGACGCGCGGCGGCCCGCCGCCAGCGCGCTCTGCGCTCGGAGCGGAGCGAGCAAGGGGGGGTCATGTAACACCCCCCTCCACGAATACGAAAATGAAAGACAGAGTATATGGGCGCAGAAATCCTCCACGTCGGGTTTGACGGCCTGAAGGTTACCGTTCAGGCGGATATTCCATTGGCTCTACAGAACCAATTCTCCCAAGCGAAGACCCAGTGTCGAAAGACGAACAGTGAATGCATCGTCCAGATTGGCGACACAGCCTTCTCAATGACACCAAAGGGAGCACGCGGGTTTGCCTGCCATACCGGAGACCTTGGTGCTGTCTGGATGTTCCAAGATCCACTTGATCGGGTTCCTCACAATCCGGGAATAATTGTCGACTTCCGCGCGTTCGGCCTGGCGACGGGTGGGCTCGGTCAAGCAGAAGACCACTTCCGCCGCGTGACTGAGGATCTCCGCATTCGATACTCGGATCAGCTCATGCGTATCTCTCGCGTGGACGTCGCCGTGGACATGCTTGCGCCCTGGTTTGAACCCGACCGCACCGCTCTCGTTGTTCCACCAGGTACCAAAGTCACGGAGTATACCGGGATTGATGAGACGGCCACACAAGCGACCGGCGCGCGCGTCACTGGCCTTCGTGCCGGAGCAGTGAGCAATCGCCAACTGGCGATCTATGACAAGCGGCTGGAGGTGATGAAGACAGGAAAGCTGGGCTGGCTAGAGATTTGGAACAAAACGCGCAATAAGCAGGGGAACGGTCCTCTAAACTTGCGTGAGCGAGACAAGAGTCTGGTCTGGCGGTTTGAGCTGCGCCTTGGATCCAAACAACTCCGCAATCAGTTCGAGCTCCACTCCTGGGATGATCTTCGCGCGGGTATCGGCGACGCCTATCGAGACGCCTTTAGCCGCATACGCTACTGTTCACCAACCCAAGACACCAATCGCTCGCGGTGGCCGTCACATGAGCTCTGGCGCAAGTTCTCGGACACCGTGCAAGAGAACCTCGCGGACCATAGTTGCGGCCTCGTGCCAACAGATATCATCTACGCAAACAAGCTCGCCAAAATCCGCCAGCTAGATGCCCAACTCATGGGCCTCTTTTTAACACGCGCCGCGATCTCGGATGTGCAAGAGACCGACCTACCAGCCTTCATGGAACGTCATGTTGAAGCTCTGCTTGAATACGCAAAGGACCATCCCCAAACCCTCGCTGAACGGCTGCAGAAGGCTGGAAGCAAGTACCGCTGGAATTGATGGGCGGGAAGCCGACCTTCGCTGCGGCGGGGCGGAATGGCAGGTCTGGGGGCGGACAGCAGACCGGCAGCTTTCGACATAGAGCAAGCCAGAGCAGCCTATAGACCTCGGTTGCGCTCCGGTCTCAGTGTTGCCCGAGACTTCACGGTGTCCGCTTGTGGTGCAGCATCCCAACGCTCTATCAACGTCGCCATAGGAACGGAGTGCAAGTGGTGTTCAGAGCCTGACATCAGCAGGAGCCGATTGATGGTGTTGTCCTGAAACCCTCCGAAGCGAAACGCTGTCGAAAGGCGCGCCGCAACGGCAGGGATTTTGGTGCTGGTGATCAAGGACTTCATCGAGTCCCGCTGCCGTCGGAAGCGTGCCGCGAGGTGTGCCTCGAAGTTCGGTTTCAGTTTGTCCGCGGTGCGAGCGGACGTGTAGGCGAAGGCAGCATGGAAAAGCGACTCCGTCCCACGAAACGAAGGATCGTCGAACACCTGGAGTATCGCTTGGTGACCGACCGGAAATTCGACTGGAGTTGATGAGATTTCACGCTGCAACTGGATCAGGGCGGGGCTGGTTCCGAGGTGCCGCCTAGCGAGCGCCGCGTCGAGTTCTCTCCAGCGAAAGGGACTGTCGGTCAGTATCTGCGCGCCGGTGGCCTGCGCCAAGTACATCGCAATTTCGAAGTTGGGTGCCATCTTCATTATTTCGAACTGGCCGCCCTCCGCGAACGGATCATTCTGAAGGATGGCCAGTTCGTCTTTGACCTTCATCTGTTCGATAATACCGACGAGTGTATCCGTTTCGATTGGCTCATCAACTTCAGCCGTCTTCAATATGCGCTCAGCAAGTGCTTCCTTTGGCCAGTACAGCATCGTGCGGCGCAGATCTTCCTGCATCACGGCCTCGAGCCTCGGGTCGTCCGAGGGGACGAATTTGATGTCATGGGAACGGGCCTGAGCCATGGCCATCATCTGGTCACGGAGGTGTAAATCAAAATCGCATGGATCCGGGATCAGCCTGACCAGACCGGCCTCTACGAGTGGCATGAGCTGAAAGAAGGTCATCAAGGTTTTGAGAGCTTCGCCTCGGTACTGACGAGGGTGCTCAGTAGGTCGCTTGTCCTTCTGGAGAGTCCGAGAGATTAAGAATGGGTTCTGGACAATGACCTCACCGAAATACAGTGGTGCCCCGAGCGCGAACTCAATGATCAGTTTGGGATGCAGCGATCCTGTATAGACAGAGCGCATCTTGCCATCCGGCTTCGGCAAGAGGGCCAGCAGGTCAGTCTCAAGCGGCCACAGGGCCTCGTAAAGGCGATACATCCGCGCGATCTTTTCATCGGTCATTTCGCGGCGGATCGTATCCCAATCCTTGGTCCCCAATTCAAAGAGCTGGGTCAGCGCGTCCATGAACATCATGTTGCGCTCACGAATACTCTTCTCTGTCCACGACGTGCGTAGGTGCACCGGCTTGTCCCGACAGCATTTCCCGAACGACAGGCCGGATCCACACGGACAGTAATCACGTGGCCGGGGCGGGGTCTTCGGCTCCTCCTTCAGCAGCCATTCCCGCGGCTTCTCGGTTCGCCCGAACTTGTCCTGATAGTAGACATCTCCGCTCTCAAATCTGGCATACATCTCTCCGCCGTATCGGTAGAGCTTGTCAGCCGGCGGCAGGAACGTCGTACGCAGGTCAGCCCAGGACTTGGAAACCACCTTTTCGGGGAAAATGTCCTCCCGGCTGGATCCGGCGACATACCGGTCCGCACGAGCCTTGATCACGAAGTTTACCTCGGCGACCTGTTCATCGGTGAGGTACCGATCCTTGATGAATTCGATCGTCGACACCATCGTAGATTGGTAGTTTCGCGCAAACGTCCGCTTCGCGTTGGGGCAAGTCTCGGGAGTCTTCGCGTATTCGAGGTTGGTCAGGATAAGGAGGTGATCCGGCCCCAACGGAAAAAGCGTCTGGGAGCCTTTGAGGGCGCTCGACGGATCTTCGGGATACCGGTTGCGTGCGTCGGACGGCGGTATGGCATGGTTGTAGACCGTGACAGGATGGTCGCTCAGGATGAACTTGGCTCCCGCCTGCTCTGCCGAGACGATCTCCCGGACTCCGGTGGTCCAGGTCGTAACGTTGAGCATGCGGATACTCTGCATCTCGGCCATTAGCTGGTTCTGGGCAACACCCGGCAACATCTCACCGAGCCGACCGATTTCCGGATACTGTTGGCGCAGCCATGCGAGACCTTTGGGCGTCCGCAACTTCTGAATGTCCAGGAATTCGAAGAGGTCCTCGAAGTGTTGATGCCAAGCACCTTGGTCATCGCCGCAGAAAGCCCGAACCGCGTCGGCACCTCGCCTGTCGATATCCCCGAAGAACATTTTCTCGATCTCATCGTTGACCTCGACCCCGAAGAACGTCGAATAGAGGTCCTGTGCGACAAACGCCCGCGACGTTGGTGAATCGAAAAGACAGCGCCCGCTGGCCAGCGTTCCGTCCCGCCGTTTGAAGGTGGGCGGTTTCAGGTCGAGGAGGAAATGCGTGGTTCTCCCGGGGGCGAAGAACCTTTCCTGATGCCATTGCGGGACATAGTGGTTCTTCCTGGTTACCGACATAAGTGCTCGCTGCGTCCGATAGGTGATGATCAACTATCCTGATGGGTTGATCGATTGACCGTCAACGTCCGCTAAAAAGAAAGTGGGAAGCTTGCCTAATATTTGGAATTGGGGGGCGAAGCCGCCATTGAATTGCCGACCATTGAGCGGCGGCAAAGGGCCGGTTCCCCCCAACCGCATGTGGTGTAACCTTTCCGTCACACGCCTCAGTTCGCGTTGATTGCTTCCACAGAGCTTCCACGGCTTCCGTTGTTGGAACGCAAAAATTGCGCCCTGAGGCGCTAAAAGATTGATCTAATGTTTGAATTTTTGGTTGCGGGAGTAGGATTTGAACCTACGACCTTCAGGTTATGAGCCTGACGAGCTACCGGGCTGCTCCATCCCGCGCCAAAACGAGAAGGCAAGTGCCAACTCGTGGAAATTCTTATCGCATGAGAGTTATTGGTTTTTTTCTAGGTTTGGCGGTGACCTACTCTCCCACGTCTTGAGACGCAGTACCATCGGCGCTACGGCACTTAACGACCGAGTTCGGGATGGGATCGGGTGTTTTGCTCGCGCTATGACCACCAAACCGAGGAAAAAACCAAGTGCGTTGCACTTGGGTTTTTCCTGGTTGGAGGCAGCGTTTCGGCGGAGCCGACAACGCGTTCCAACACCGCGGGTTATCCAGGTGCAGCGCTTACCACCTGATATTCAGGTGGGTCTTCACATCGGCGTCCAAGCCAAGTTCGTGTATGCTTTGATTTGTGTGTAGGGGCATTTGCCGTCTACTGGATCAAATCAAGCCTATCGGACCATTAGTACCGGTCAGCTGAGCGCATTGCTGCGCTTACACCTCCGGCCTATCGACGTGGTGGTCTACCACGGTCCTCAGGGATACCTTGTTTTGAGGGGGGCTTCCCGCTTAGATGCCTTCAGCGGTTATCCTGTCCGATCATAGCTACCCAGCACTGCCGTTGGCACGACAACTGGTCCACCAGTGGATCGTTCACCCCGGTCCTCTCGTACTAGGGGCAACTCCTCTCAAGTATCCTACACCCACGGCAGATAGGGACCGAACTGTCTCACGACGTTCTAAACCCAGCTCACGTACCTCTTTAAACGGCGAACAGCCGTACCCTTGGGACCTGCTCCAGCCCCAGGATGAGATGAGCCGACATCGAGGTGCCAAACGGTGCCGTCGATATGGACTCTTGGGCACCATCAGCCTGTTATCCCCGGCGTACCTTTTATCCGTTGAGCGATGGCCCTTCCACTCGGGACCACCGGATCACTATGGCCGTCTTTCGACTCTGCTCGACTTGTCAGTCTCGCAGTCAGGCTGGCTTCTGCCATTGCACTCAACGAGCGATTTCCGACCGCTCTGAGCCAACCTTCGCGCGCCTCCGTTACGCTTTAGGAGGCGACCGCCCCAGTCAAACTACCCGCCACACAGGGTCCCGGATCCGGATAACGGACCGCGGTTAGACATCAAGCGATGCAAGGGTGGTATCTCAAGGGAGGCTCCACAGGAACTGGCGTTCCTGCTTCAAAGCCTACCACCTATCCTGCACATGCATGGCCTGATGCCAGTGTGAAGCTGTAGTAAAGGTGCACGGGGTCTTTCCGTCTAACCGCGGGAAGCCTGCATCTTGACAGGCAATTCAATTTCGCTGAGTCGATGTTGGAGACAGCGGGGAAGTCGTTACGCCATTCGTGCAGGTCGGAACTTACCCGACAAGGAATTTCGCTACCTTAGGACCGTTATAGTTACGGCCGCCGTTTACCGGGGCTTCAATTCGGTGCTTGCACACCTCCTTTTAACCTTCCGGCACCGGGCAGGCGTCAGACCCTATACGTCGTCTTGCGACTTCGCAGAGCCCTGTGTTTTTAGTAAACAGTCGCCACCCCCTGGTTTGTGCCCCCCGCCCATAGTTGCCTACGAACGGGGCCTCCTTCTCGCGAACTTACGGAGGTATTTTGCCGAGTTCCTTCAACATCGTTCTCTCAAGCGCCTTGGTATTCTCTACCAGTCCACCTGTGTCGGTTTAGGGTACGATCTCATGGAGGGCTATTTCCAGGAACCGATCAGCGGCCCACCCAATCCGATAAGGGTGAACAACAGTCTCGATCCGTCACATCCTCCTGGCCCAGGAATATTAACCTGGTTCCCATCGACTACGCCTTTCGGCCTCGCCTTAGG